>JAJHPN010000326.1 GCA_020890855.1 Candidatus Contendibacter sp.
ATCAATTCGCCTTCGCGCCCGGCGTCGGTCGCGCAGACCACCCGGTCGATGGCCTTGTCATTGAGAATGCGGCAGACCGCCTCAAACTGGCTGCGGGTGCTGTCGCTGACCAGCAACGGCCAGCGCTTCGGCAGCATTGGCAGTGATTCGCGCCGCCAGCGTTTCCAGGCCGGATCAATCTCGTGCGGTTCGGCCAGCCGCACCAGATGACCAATTGCCCAGGTCACAACATAGCCGTTGCCATGCAGGAACCCGTCGCCACGCTGGCGGGCGCCCAGGGTTTTGGCGATGTCGCGGGCGACGGAGGGCTTTTCGGCGACGACGGCGATGCTCATGCAGCGGCAATCCTGAAATATGAATGAGAAAATAAACAAATAGTTATGCAGAAAATTTAATCAAGTATCAAGTGATCCATGATCAGGCCTTCTACAATGACGGTTTCTAGTGTTGCAACTGGGCTGAATTGACCAACAGGAGTAGGGCGGATAAGCGTAGCGCATCCGCCAGACCAGGCCGCTGGTGGATGCGGCGCAAGCGCCTTATCTGCCCTACCTGTCCTGATGTCATTTGAGGTTAGTTGGGACACTAAGCGCCCACCTGATGCGGATGCACTTCGTAGATCCCTTATCCGGGCAGGGTACTACCTTAATTTATTTGTCTAAAATCCAGGGACCACTATACTCAGCCCTTACTGTCTCAATCGCGGATTAACGGATTAACGGATTAACGGATTAAGGGATTGCAGGAAGGATTCCATCCGTGAAATCGGTGTCATCCGGCGAATCCGTGATTCAGACCTTGAGCGATTTGCGGTTCACCCGACGCTTGGCCTGCGCGCCAGAACTCGATTCAAACAGGTGCTGAGTAGTTACCAGTTATGTTTCCCCTTGTTAAGGGATTGGTTCTGCCTGAATATCGAGAACCAAACCAAGTTGATGGACTGCATGATCATGCTACCAGACCGAAAACATCCATAATCCCAATGTATTTAACCAATTCATGAAAACCAAAGAACTGATCGACCGAATCTTTAAAGAGCCTGGCGTCAAGTTCGAACTAACCGAGTTTGAAAATCTTGGCAAACCAATCCACGGCATTATTGCAATCTATCCCAAGGTGGCAGCAACCGGTAAGGATGCCGGCAAGACCAAGTATTACCTCAAGAGCTTCATCCCTTTTGCCTCCGGCAATGAAGAAGTTCATACTCAAGGCCGACATCAAGGGTCTGGAAAAGCAGATTCCGCAGGCCGAGCGGGATCTAAAAATGCTCACGAATCGCGGCAAACTGGAGTTGCTGCTGGCTGACGATGAACTGATCGGCATCCTCAAGGAACGCTGGATCGCTGCCGAGGTCGCCAAGCGACTCGACTATCCGATTTTTATGGCGGTGAGCGAACGCGGCGGCAAGGACAATTCCGGCGATTATGAGTATGTTGTGGATGAGCACGGTAGCCTAAATCACCTGACCTTCTGTCAGCGTGGCAAGCAGCCCGTTTATTCCAATACCGGGTTCCGGGTGATTAACTCAAAACAGGTTCAGCCGAACCGAGTTATTTTTGAAGACAATCGCTTGGCAATTAGTAATCCAAATGATGCCCTTCAGATTCGCTATGGAGATACACTGATAAACGGTAAAGGACGCGGGACACTTGGACGGGCTGCCCCCTATCTGTTCGACGAGTCTGCCGTACCGGACAACCATGTAACCATCCTACGCTCGCCTGATCTTGATCCGGTCTATTTATCACTCTACCTAAATAGTGCTGCGGGTCAGATGCAAGTGGAAATGTATCAGCGCGGCACATCAGGGCAACTGGAACTTTACCCTTTCGACATAAGGCGTTTTCTCGTCTGGCCAGCACCAGAGTCGTTTCAGAAAGAACTGCGCAGAATTCACGATAAAGCGGCATCAGCAGAGCGTGAATCCAGGCAACTCCTCGAACAAGCCAAAGCCCGCGTTGAACAACTCATCGAAGAGGCGGCGCAAGCATGACCCGCGCGCAAGCCTTGCAACTGCTCGCCGAGAGCAAACCCATACTCACCTCACGCTATGGGGTAACGAAGCTTGCTTTATTTGGCTCAACCGCACGGAATACGGCAGGTGAAGCGAGCGATGTGGACGTTTTAGTCCATTTCGAGGGTCCGGCAACGTCGGAACGCTATTTCGGCGTACAGTTTTATTTGGAAGATCTGCTTGAATGCCCGGTAGATTTGGTGACTGACAAGGCGTTGCGGCCCGAGTTACGGCCTTTTATCGAACAAGAGGCCGTCCATGTCTGACTCCGTGCAGCGCGAATGGCGTTTCTATCTGGATGACATGATCCATTTTGTCGAGAAAGTCATCACCTACAGCGAAGGCTTCGACCAAGCACGCTTTATAACCAGCGAGTTGAACTACGACGCTACCGTGCGCAACCTGGAACTGATCGGCGAGGCGGCGACTCATCTCCCGGACTTCGTGCGTTCCGCCCATCCGCAAATCCCCTGGCGGCTCATCATCGCAACCCGCAACCGCCTGATCCACGGCTATCTCGGGATCGACAACGATACCCTGTGGAGCATCATCCAGACGGATATTCCCTCGCTACTGCTTCAATTACGTCAGTTGCGAGCAGTAAGTTCGTAAGTTCCAGTTTCAACATCCATCGAATTCCAAGGTGCATCCTTAAGCGCCGTCTCCCGATGGTCAATGATAAACTTGAACCAATTACTCCCCTTATAATCCCGGTCGAAACCGCCTTTGCCCAGCAGCCCATCCTGATGACCGCCGCCGCCCCCGCTCCTGTCAAAGCCAGTCCCCTGCATCTTGATGCTGCCGCTACCACTGAAGAAGCCTTCATCGCCATTATCAGCGTCTGTCTGCGCCATGCGGAGGCTAATCGGCCGGCTGTGCTGAACCACCAGATTGAAGGCGTGCATCAGATGCGGGTGGCCTTTCGCCGCCTGCGTTCCGGCCTCAACCTGTTCCGGCCACTGATTCCCCGGTCAGTCAGCGCCGAATGGACAGACCACATCAGCCGCTTAAACCATGTTCTGGGGCCAGCTCGCGACTGGGATGTGTTTTTGGAAGACACGTTGTCGCCGCTGTTGCAGCGATTTCCCCGTAAACGGGGACTCATCCTGTTCCAAGACAAGGCGGAAATCATTCGCCAGAGCCATTATCAGGCGTTGCAGGATCGGCTGGTCGAACCTGCTTATGTATTGTTTGCGCAGCGTTTGGGCGACTGGCTGGCCCGCTGCGACTGGCGGGAAGCGTTGACTGATCGCCAGCGGGCGCGACTGGCCGAGCCGGTATTAGCCTTTGCTACCCCGCTGCTGGAACATGACTACCAGCGGGTGGTGAAACAGGGTCGGGGCTTTGTGGAAATGAGTACAGCGGAACGGCACCAACTGCGGATTCACATCAAGAAGCTGCGTTACGCTCTGGAATTTTTCGCCAGTGGCTACCCGGCGCAGGCGGTCAAGAGCCTGCTGGGCGCCCTGTCCCGGTTGCAAGACTGCCTGGGCGTGATGAACGATATTACCGTGACCCAACGTTTGCTGGGCGAAGCCGGATTGACCTGCGCTTCGGCAGCCCGGCAGGTCATTGAAGGCTGGTGCGGTTGCCGGCTGGATAGTCAGGAACGCCAGTTTGCCGAACTCTGGCGGCCATTCATGGCCCACGAACGACCCTGGAAAGATTGACCAGCGCCTTGGCTGGCGTCACCCGCTCTATTCCTTCCCATTATTACCTATAGCGATTTTTCAGCGGCTGACTGGATTCCCGCCTTCGCGGGAATGACGGAAAACGAGAACCATGGATACGAAAACCTGCCGAGAATGGGTATTCGATGCCATGGTTTCACCACGCGAACCTGCTGGCTACAATTTTCCCCTTGATGCGGAGTCAACACCTCATGCCCAATCTGACCCTGACCCAGCGATTGACCGAACTGATCAGGACTAAACCCATGACGCCTGCCGATCAACAACAGGCGGCGCTGTTGACCCTCGATGCGCTGGCGAACAGCGTGGCCGGTCGATCCAGCGAGCCGGGCGCCATTCTGTTGCGCTGGGCAGCGACGAGCGCTGGCGACACTGCCGAACACCACGCCTTTTTACGCGGGGCGCTGACCCACATTCTGGAAACCGACGATCTGCACCGGGCGTCGGTGACGCATCCCGGTTGCGTAGTCGTTCCCGCTGCTTGGGCAATGGCGGCGCGGACGGGTCAGCGTGGTCATGCCCTGCTTAAGGCGGTGCTATGGGGGTTCGAGGCGATGACCCGGATCGGCATGGCGGTCGGCCCGACCCATTACCGGATCTGGCACAACACCGCCACTTGCGGGCCGTATGGCTCGGCGATGGCGGCGGCGGCGTTGCTGTATCTCGATGCGCCCACTACGGTTCATGCCTTGGGCAATGCCGGAACCCAGTCGAGCGGGCTATGGCAGTTTCTGGACACCGGAGCCATGACCAAGCATCTCCACGCCGGGCGAGCGGCGGCGGCGGGGGTGCTGGCGGCGGATCTGGCCCAGGCGGGATTTACCGGGCCACCGGCGATTCTGGAAGGGGCCAAAGGCTGGTTTGCCGCGGCTTGCCCGGATGCGGATCCGGATGCCGTAGTGCGGAACCCGGACGATCCCTGGCAACTGGTGCAGACTTCGATCAAGCCGTGGCCATCGTGCCGGCACACCCATGCGGTGATCGACGCCGCCAGCGAACTGCGCGGGATTCCGATTGGCGAGATCGAGCGGGTTGATGTGGCGACGTATCCGACCGCGCTGGAGGTGTGTGACCGACCTTTGCCCCACAGCGATTACGAAGCCAAATTCTCGCTGCAACATTGTGTGGCGGCCGCTCTGAGCCGGGATCAGGTCGATTTCAGCGCCTTCACTGAACAAGCTCGATTGGAACTGGCGGCGGTGCGGGGCCGCATCACCGTGCGCGTGGCGGAACCTTATGCCTCCGCCTACCCGCACGCCTGGGGCGGGGCAGTGACCGTGACCATGCGCGGCGGTGCAGTGCGGACGGCGCGGCGCACTCACGCCAAGGGCGATCCCGAAGTGGCGTTGTCTCCAGCCGAGCTGATCGTCAAGGCACGGATGTTGCTAAACTATGGCGGAATAAGTGAGCCGGATCGTCTTGTCGCTGCGATTTTGACGCTGGCCGACGATGCGCCTTTGCCGGAACTGCCTTAAAAATAGCGAATTGTTGCGATGCCGCATGAAATTTCAGTGCAACTTGTTGTTTTTAAAAAAATAATGTTGCTTTTTGCCGAAAAACAACGAAAAGTAGTAGGTTTGCTCTAAATCTTTTGTTAGAATGCTGGTCGTGCAGCGGGCATTTATCTTTAATTCCGGTCTGCTGCACATCCTCCTTTGGTGGTTTTTGGCCGGACTCTATGTCCGGCCTTTTTTTGGCCTGAATTTGACCTCGATCTGGAGAATCAATCGGATTATCCACTTGCCAAGCGCCGCTGGGCGGTCGACACTGTGAACGGGAACCGGCTGGACGGTCGCTGTATCGCCATGCGGTATGGAGGAAAGTCCGGGCTTCACAGGACAGGGCGCCAGGTAACGCCTGGGCGGCGCAAGCCGACGGAAAGCGCCACAGAAAATACACCGCCTACGTTCGCAAGAGCCGGTAAGGGTGAAATGGTGCGGTAAGAGCGCACCGCGTCGCTGGCAACAGGGACGGCACGGCAAACCCCGCCCGAAGCAAGACCAAACAGGGGGCGCTTCGTGTGGTCCGCACGGCCTCCGGGTAGGTCGCTACAGATGGCTGGCGACAGCCATCGCAGATGAATGACCGTCCTCGACAGAACCCGGCTTACAGGCCGGTTCCCACTTCCTAAAGACCTTCGCCCAGCATTGGACGAAGGTGCTTTAAGCGACCCGCTCTACCGGGTTCTCCGCAACAGGATCTTCCGCCTTCTCCAACTGCCGCCGGAATGCTGCGTAATACAGCACCGGGATGAAAATCAACGTCAGCAACGTGGAAATCATGATTCCAAAGATCAGGGAAATCGCCAATCCCCGGAAAATCGGATCATCGAGAATAAACAGCGCCCCCAGCATCGCCGCCAATGCGGTGAGAATAATCGGCTTGGCCCGGACAGCGCTGGAACGAATGACCGCTTCCTGAAACGGAACGCCGTTTTCAACTTCCAGGTTGATAAAATCGACCAGCAAAATTGAATTGCGGACGATGATTCCGGCCAGCGCAATCATCCCAATCATCGATGTTGCGGTAAATTGCGCGTGCAATAGCGCATGGCCGGGCATGACGCCAATAATCGTCAGTGGAATCGGGGCCATAATAATCAATGGCGCCAGATAGGAACGGAACTGCGCCACTACTAGCAGATAAATCAGGATCATTCCAACGCCATAGGCAATACCCATATCGCGGAAAGTGTCATAAGTAATTTGCCATTCGCCATCCCATTTCAGGCTGTAGCCATAAGGATTATCTGGCTGACTGATAAAGAATTGTGCTAATGCGCCGCCACCAATGGTTTGGTTTTTCAGAGCGCCGAACATGTCAAACATGCCGTACAGTGGACTGTCCAGTTGGCCCGCCATATCGCCAAATACAAACACGACTGGTAATAAATCCTTATGGTAAATTGCATTTTCGCGCCGGGTTTTCTCTACCTCCACCATGTCCAGCAATGGAATAAGTTGGCCGTTCTGGCTGCGGGTTTTCAGCGCCAGCATGGCAGTGGCATCGGTCTGATCGGCGATCGGCAACTCCAGTCGCAATGGAATCGGATACTTGGCGGCGCTGGAATGCAGGAAACTCACATCCTCGCCGCGCAGAGCGGTATTGATATCGGCAGCGACCGCCTGTTGCGAGATGCCTAATAGCGCGGCTTTCACCCGGTCAACGTGAACAATCAGCCGCTCAGATGGCGCTTCTATCGTGTCGTCCACATCGACAATATCCGGGGTTGCACTGAAGACGCCGCGAATCTGCTGCGCTACCTTAATCTGGCCGGAATAGTCCAGACCATAGACTTCAGCAACCAGTGGCGACATCACTGGCGGGCCAGGCGGTACTTCCACCACCTTGACATTGGCGTTGTACTTTTCACCAATCGCCTGCAATGGGCCGCGCACCGCCAGGCCAATATCATGACTCTTGCGATGTCGATGTTTCTTGTCCACCAGATTGACCTGAAGATCGCCGATATTAGCGCCCGTCCGTAGATAATACTGCCGCACCAAGCCGTTAAAGTTAATTGGGGCCGCAGTTCCAGCATAGGCCTGATAATCCGTGACTTCCTCAACGGTGCTTAAATAGCGGCCCAATTCGCCCAATACTCGCGCCGTCTGTTCCAGACTGGTTCCTTCCGGCATATCAACAATCACCTGAAACTCCGACTTGTTATCAAACGGCAGCATTTTCAGCACAACCAGTTGGAAATAGGTCAGACTGACTGACGCGCCAATTAACAGCAATACGCCAATCCCCAACGCCCAGCGGCGCGGTTGGCCCTGTCGCCCGCGCAGAAATGGCCCGACGACTTTTCGGAAGAAGCGATGTGAGAAGTCCTCCGCATTTTCCCCTTGGATAAGAGGGGGTGACGCATCAGCGCTGGGGTGGTTCGCGTTTTCCGGAGGTGAAGACAGGTTCGCGTTTTCCGTAGGTGAAGCCAAATGCTTCTCTACCGACCGCCGCAACACCTTATAGGTCAGCCACGGAGTAAAGATGAACGCCACCGCCAGCGAAATCAACATCCCCATACTGGAATTAATCGGGATGGGACTCATGTACGGCCCCATCAACCCCGACACAAACGCCATCGGCAACAAGGCGGCAATGACGGTAAAAGTCGCCAGAATGGTCGGGCCGCCCACTTCATCGACTGCAATGGGAATAGCGTCAACCAGTCTTTGCCCGCCCAGATGAAGATGGCGATGAATGTTTTCCACCACGACAATGGCGTCATCAACCAGAATGCCGATCGAGAAAATCAGCGCAAACAGCGATACCCGATTCAGGGTGAAACCCCAGGCCCACGAAGCAAATAAAGTGATGGTCAGGGTCAGAATCACTGCCGCGCCGACAATGAACGCCTCCCGCCAACCCAAGGCAATCAGCACCAAACCGATCACCAAACCGGTCGCAAAAATCAGCTTGGCGATTAAGGTCATCGCCTTGTCATTAGCGGTGACGCCATAATTACGGGTCACGGTGACATTCACGCCGTCAGGAATCACAATCCCCTTGAGTTGTTCGACCCGCTCCACCACTTGATCGGCAATTTTTACTGCATTTTCTCCGGGCTTTTTGGCAATGGCGAGCGTCACCGCCGGAAATTCGCCGGCCGTTTTAATCCCAACCGTAGCCGCCGCTGGCCCGGCGCCCAGCCAGACGGTATGTTTGGGCGTATCAGGACCAAAAGTGACTTCAGCGACATCCGCTAGATACACCGGCGCGCCTTGGTGCAACCCCACCACCAGTTGGCCGATTTGATCCGGGTCTACTAGAAAACTGCCTGCTTGCACCGGAATTTCGCGGTTATCGCCGATCAACGCCCCGGCATCGGCAGACGCATTCGCGGCTTGCAATGAACGGCGCAGATCACTGAGCGCTAAGCCATGACCGGCCAGTTGCGCGGGATCAAAGCGCACTTGCACTACCCGATCCGGCGCACCAATTGTGTATAAATCGCGAGTGCCGGCCACCCGCTTTAATTCAGTTTCGAGGGTATGCGTCACTCGCGCCAAATCATCCGCACTGCGCTGCGGGTCTGCCGTCCACAAGGTCAGACTAATAATCGGCACGTCGTCAATGCCCTTGGGTTTAACAATAGGCTGACCGACGCCGAGATTCGGCGGCAGCCAGTCGGCATTGGAATAAATCTGGTTATACAGCCGGACAATGGCGTCAGTGCGCGGCTCGCCAACCTTGAATTGCACGGTTAATACCGCCATGCCTGGTTTGGAAACCGAATAGACGTGTTCAATCCCCTCTATTTCCGCCAACTTTTGCTCGGCTGGAGTGCTCACCAGCTTCTCGACTTCCTGAGCAGTCGCGCCGGGAAACGGAATAAACACGTTGGCAAAAGTGACGTTGATTTGCGGCTCTTCTTCGCGAGGCGTGACCAGCACCGCGAAAATCCCCATCAGCAGTCCGACCAGCGCCAATAACGGGGTGATTTCACTGAGCAGGAATTTTTTGGCAATCGCCCCGGACAGGCCAAGGCGCGGTTCAGCAGCGGCGCTCATCGCTTACTTCTCCGCTGAGTGTGGTTGCTGATTTTTCAGATAGACGCCGGCCTTAATCGGATCCAGCGCCACGGTTTCGCCCGGCTCCAGCCCAGCCAGAATTTCCACCGCTTCACCTTCACTCCGGCCCGGCCGCACCTGCCGCAAATTTATCTTGCCGTCTTTGACTACATAAACCGCGCTGACCTCACCACGTTGCGCCAGCGCCTGACGCGGCGCGGTCAAGCGCTGCTCTTCGCCAATCCGGAACGCGGTTTTGACGAACATGCCCGGATACAGGCCGGTGGTCTTGGGAGGCAGATAGACGCGAACCTTGAAGACGTTGCTTTGCGGATCGGCGTAGGGAAAGAAGGTCAGCCTGGCGGCGGCGATGCTGGGTTCACCGTTCGGCGGCAGCACTCGCGCCTGTTGTTGTTGCCGCACTGCGCCGATCAGCCGTTGCGGGATGTTGGCGACGACCCGCAACTCATCAAGGGAAAAGCCGGTCATCAGCGGCTTGCCGGGCTGGACGGTTTCGCCAAGCTGAACATGGCGCTCCAGCACAATGCCGCTGTAAGGCGCATTGATGGTGGTGTAACCGAGTGATTCCTTAGCCTGGGCGACGCCCGCCTGCGCTGCTTCCAGCCGGGCCTTGGCGGCGTCGAAGGTCGCCGTCGCGGCGTCCATTTGCGCCTTGGCCACCAGTTGCTTTTCGTAAACGCCGCGAATTCGATTGTATTCAGCCTGAGCTTCGATGAACCGAGCCTGGGCTTCGCGCAGAGCCGCCTGAGCCTGATCAAGCCCGGCGCGCTGCTCAATGTTGCGGATGCGGACAATCGGGGTTCCCTGCGGCACGAAGTCGTTAACATCGACCATGATTTCTTCGACCCGGCCAGCGGTCTGAGCGGATACGGTACTCTGGTGAACCGCCTCGACGACCCCGTCGAGAATTTGCTCGCGAGGCAGGGTTTGCTGTTGAACGGTAGCCACTGGCAGCGGTGGTTCGGTCGCGCTGGATAATCCCGGCAAGGTGGCCAGCACCCACCACAACAAGGGTAAACCGGCAAATCTGGGCATAAAATTTTTCCCTCAACCTGGTGGATGTTGGTTTGAGTATATTAGCAAATTCTAATTTCTTTGCCGTCAATGGACAAGGCTGCACGAAAGTCCCCGGATCATGTTTAATGATTCCCATTATTTATCCAGTGCGCCGCCATGAGGATGCCATGTTCAGAACTGCCGAATTGCACCGCAAATTACCTAAAGAGGAGTTCCATCAACAGGTTCCACAGTTGCGGGAGGAGTTGCTGATGATGCAGATGGAACTGCGTGATGCTGACTTCCCGGTGATCGTGGTTTTCGCCGGGGTGGATGGGGCCGGCAAGAGCGAGACCGTCAATCGCCTGCATGAGTGGATGGACTCACGCTGGCTGACCGCCCGCGCTTTTGGCGAGCCGTCCGACGAGGAGCGCGACCGGCCTGAATACTGGCGGTTCTGGCGGGAGTTGCCAGCCAAGGGGCGGATCGGCCTGTTTCTGAGTTCCTGGTACTCAATGCCGATACTCGATCATGTCTACGGTCAGATCAACCTGGCGGAATTCGACGAGCGGCTGGAGCGGATCAAGACCTTTGAGAAAACCCTGGCCGACGATGGAGCGTTGATTCTGAAATTCTGGATGCATCTGTCGCGGGACGCCCAGAAAGAACGGTTGCGTAAACTGGAAAAGAATCCGCTGCTGCACTGGCGAATTTCCAAGCGCGACTGGCGGCATTGGGAGCTGTACGACCAGTTTATCGCCGCCGCCGAGCGCACCCTGATGAAGACCAGCACCGGCCTGGCCCCGTGGAAGATCGTTGAAGGGTATGACGAGCGCTATCGTAGTGTGGCGGTGGCGACCCTGCTCCGCGACGCGATCCGCTTCCGGCTGGAGGAGGCGAAAACGCCAGTCAGTCATGGCAATGGCGAAGCGAGCAGCCATCCACCCCGGCCCGCCGCGCTGGATGCGCATTCCTTGCCGCCCGTGACCATCCTGTCGCAACTGGACATGAGCCAGATCTTGACCAAGGACAACTATGACGCCGATTTGAAACGTTACCAGGCTAAGCTGAATCAGCTTCAGCGCACGGCGCGGGAACGCAAGGTCTCGACTATTCTGGTGTTTGAAGGCTGGGACGCGGCGGGCAAGGGCGGCAGCATCCGCCGGATTACCGCCGCGCTGGATGCTCGCGACTATCAGGTGATTCAGATCGCCGCGCCGACTGACGAGGAAGGCGCCCACAATTATTTATGGCGGTTCTGGCGGCACTTGCCGCGCGCGGGCCGGGTCACGATTTACGACCGGAGTTGGTACGGGCGGGTGCTGGTGGAGCGAATTGAAGGTTTCGCCCGACCCCGCGAATGGCAACGCGCCTATGCCGAGATCAACGACTTTGAAGCGCAATTAGCGGAACGCGGCATCGTGCTGCTGAAGTTCTGGCTGCACATTACCGCTGAAGAACAGCTACGCCGGTTTCAGGAGCGCGGCCAAGTCGGCTACAAAGCGTGGAAACTGACCGATGAGGACTGGCGTAATCGGGACCGCTGGGCCGATTACGAACTGGCGGTCAATGATCTGGTGGAACGCACCAGCACGCGCCAGGCCCCGTGGACCCTGATTGCCGCCAATGACAAGCGCCATGCCCGGATTGCCGTACTGCGAACCCTGTGTGAACGGCTGGAAACCGCGCTGGCCGACGGGCCGAAACAACCCTGACCCAATCAAATCATTAACGAAGGTGTGATGATCATGACCGAATCCGCCGAACCGGTGGTGCAGAATGCCGAACCCGCCCCATCAAAGCCGCGCAGCAATCGCGTCAGGCCTGAGGAGCGGCTGGTGACGGAAGCTGCCGACGCGGCGCTGGACGATCCCGCGCCGCCGCCGATCAATCTTGATGCCCCGGAATGGTATTTGAACCGGGAACTGACCTGGCTGGCCTTCAACCGGCGGGTGCTGCATGAGGCGCAGGATGAACGCACTCCGTTGCTGGAGCGGGTCAAGTTCATGGCGATTGTCAGTTCCAATCTCGACGAGTTTTTCATGAAGCGGATCGGCGGCCTCAAGCAACAGATTGGGGCGCGGGTGCGAGAACTGTCGGTGGATGGCCGCAGCCCGGAGCAGCAGTTGAGTGAATGTCTGGCGGTGGTGCGCGATCTGGTGGAGCAGCAACGGGTGCTGGCGTCCCATCTGCACCGGTTGCTGAAAGAACAGAACATCGTGCTGCGGAGTTACCAGCGGTTGACCGAGGCCCAGCGCAAACAGATGCGCGAGTTTTATCTGCTCAACATTTTCCCGCTGGTCACGCCGCAAACGATGGATCCGGCGCATCCCTTCCCGTTCATTTCCAACCTGTCGCTCAATTTGCTGGTGACGGTGCGCTACGCCAATGACGACGCCAGTGGGTTGGCGCGGATCAAGGTGCCGGTCGGCTCTGGGATTCCCCGCTTCCTCAAGGTGGGTGACGACGAATTGTATGTGCCGCTGGAGGAAGTGATCGCCAATAACCTGGATTTGCTGTTTCCCGGCATGGTGGTGGAGGCGTGCGAATTATTCCGGGTAACCCGTAACGCGATTGCGGAACGCGACGAAGATCAGGCCGATGATCTGCTGCTGATGATCGAATCGGAACTGCGCGAGCGCCGGTTTGCCTCCATCGTCCGGCTGGAGGTGGAAAAGAACATGGACCCGATCCATCGTGGGATGCTGGCCGCAGAACTGGAACTGGACGAGGTCAGTGAAGTATTCGAGGTGGACGGGATGATGGCGCTGCGCGATCTGTTCCAGATCGTCGCGATCAACCGACCGGAACTGCATGACCCGTCGCAGCATCCGCTCGATCATCCCAAGCTGGGCGACAAGAAGCGCAATATTTTCCACATCATCCGCGATACCGGACCGATCCTGTTGCAGCATCCTTATGAGTCGTTTGCAACCTCGGTGGAGCGGTTCGCGCTGGAAGCCAGCGAAGATCCCAAAGTACTGGCGATCAAAATGACCTTGTACCGGACTTCCGCCGATTCCAAGATCATCGAATCCTTGATCGACGCGGCGCAAAACGGCAAGCAGGTCACGGTCGTGGTGGAGTTGAAGGCGCAGTTTGACGAGGCGGCCAATATCCGCTGGGCCAACCGGCTGGAGGAAGCCGGGATTCACGTCACCTATGGCGTGCTGGGGCTGAAAACCCACAGCAAGGTGATCCTGGTGGTGCGGCGCGATTTCAGCGGTTTGCGTCGCTACGCCCACATTGGCACCGGCAACTACCACGCCGGCACCGCCCGGCTGTACTGCGATCTGGGGATGCTGACCTGTGATCCGGTCATCGGCGAGGATTTGACCGAGCTGTTCAATTATCTGACCACCGGTTATGTCCCCAAGCGCAATTACCGAAAATTGCTGCCGGCGCCCAAGGTGCTGAAACCGGCGCTGCTGGCCAAGATTGAGCGGGAGACAGTTCACGCCAAGGCCGGTAAACCGACCCTGATTCAGTTCAAGATGAACGCGCTGGAGGATCGCGATGTGACTGCCGCGCTGTATCGGGCCGCTCAAGCCGGAGTCAAGGTCGATCTCATCGTTCGCGACACCTGTCGGTTGCGGCCCGGCGTTGCCGGATTGTCAGACAGCGTGCGGGTGATCAGCGTAGTTGGGCGGTTTCTGGAACACACCCGGATTTTCCATTTCCTCAATGGCGGCAATGAGGAGTACTTCATCGGTTCGGCGGATTGCATGAAGCGCAATCTGGAGGATCGGGTGGAGGTGGTTACGCCAGTGGAAGCGCCGGATTTGCAACGGGAACTCCAGCAGATTCTCGATGTGCAGTTGAACGACCGGCGCAGCGCCTGGGAGATGCAGTCCGATGGCAGTTATGTGCAGCGGATGCCGGGCGAGGGCGAGGATCCGCGGGGTTCGCAGCAAATCTTGATCGAACTGGCGGAGCGGCGGCAGAAAGAGGCGCAGCGGCTCAAGAAACGTAAACCGAAGGGAATTGCCCGGCGACTGATCAGTTAAGGGAAAGGTTCTACGCATCGCCATGTCTCCCCATCACCGCCGCGCGCTGGCCCTGAGTATGGGGCTGGCCGCCCTGCTGTATTTGGGCGTTGTGCTGTTCGCCGACCGGGAAGCCGTATTCGCCGCCTTATGGCGAATCAGTTTGCCCGTTCTGGTCGCCATCTTCGCTCTGTCGCTGCTGAACTACCTGCTGCGGTTCTGGCGTTGGCAACGCTATATCGCCGCTTTTGGTCATCTTTTGCCGTGGTGGCGGCATTTCTTGTATTACTTGGCGGGCTTCACCCTGACGGTGACGCCCGCCAAGGCGGGCGAGGCGGTGCGGTCACTGTACCTGCATCAATACGGCGTGAGCTACGCCCAGAGTCTGGCGGCGCTGTTTGTGGAACGCCTGCTGGATGTGCTGGCGATGAGTCTGCTGGCGCTGCTGATTCTGCTGGCCCGGCCTGATTACGCCTGGCTGGTGATTCTGGCATGGGTGCTGACGGTGCCGCTGGGTTGGCTGATCACTCGCACCTGGTTGCCGGACAAGCTGCGAGTGCTGGGACAAGGCCATCGTTACGGCCATCAATTCGACCGGCTGGCCCGGTTGCTCGATTCTGCGGCGGTGCTGTTACAGCCAGGCTCTTTTCTGTTCGGGATGAGTTTCGGAGTACTGTCCTGGGGGCTGGAAGGGTTATCCTTGTATCTCATTGCAGACAGCCTTAGGATCGGCATCAGTCTGGCTACCGGCGTTGGCATTTACGCGATTGCCGTGCTGGCTGGGGCGCTGTCTTTTCTCCCCGGCGGGCTGGGCGGCACTGAAGCGGTGATGGGGGTGTTGTTGATCGCTTTCGGGGCAGACAGTGCGACCGCGGTCGCGATTACCCTGCTATGCCGGATTGCGACCTTGTGGTTTGCAGTGGCGCTGGGTGGGGTGGCGATGGGGATATTGAGCATTCGGATCGGGCGCTGAAGGTGAATATTGCTGCGCTTAAGCTTGTTCTTCTACCTGTTTTAGCAATGGAAAAAAACCTGAAATCTGGAGATCGTGATGATCGATGTTGAAGAACGGATAGACCGCTTGGAAGAGATCGTGCGTGAATTCGTTCTCAATGTTGGGATCGAATTCAACAAGGTGTACAACTCGCAAATGCGGACGGAAGCTGAATTGCGATCGTTCAAGGATGAAATGAAAGAGTTTAAGAGCGAAATGAAAGACTTCAAGGATGAAATGAAAGACTTCAAGGATGAAATGAAAGACTTCAAGGGTGAAATAAAGGAGTTCAAGAATGAAACTCGGGAAGCCAATCGGGAAATGAACCGGCGGTGGGGTGAATTGGCGAATAAGATGGGAACAATGGTAGAGG
>JAJHPN010000192.1 GCA_020890855.1 Candidatus Contendibacter sp.
ATGGGAGCAGGGGAGTAGCCGAATGGTTTGTGATGATTCTTGGTCATGGCGGTACTCGGCAGTGCGCGATGAGGGGTGAAATGGTGGCGGAGCAAGCCATGCAAGTTTCATGACCGGGGCTAATCGAATGTAAACCCTTAACCTTTGCTCTTGTTCCGCTTTTGGCGATGCAGCATTTACCACAACCATCGCCAATGACTCCACTGTAATGTTGTAAACCTTACAAGAATTCAGGAGGGCAACGGACAGAATAAGGATCGCCAACGCATTGAAACGGCTAGGTAATGCAGCCAGCGGCAACATTTGGCGCGATAGTTGCGAAAAACCAGCGTAAGCCTTTCGGAGACCGCCATGCGTGATTATCTGTTCATTCTGTTGGGAACGGCGTTGGTTAATAACGTTGTTCTGGCCCGATTTCTGGGGTTATGTCCGTTCATGGGGGTTTCCAACAAAGTTGATTCTGCGCTGGGGATGGGCATGGCGACCACCTTTGTGCTGACCCTGGCGGTCGCGGTGTCCTGGCTGGTGGAGCGTTATGTGCTGGTTCCGCTCGACATCACCTTTCTGCGGATTCTCGCCTTCATTCTGGTCATCGCCGCGCTGGTGCAATTCACCGAGATGTTTGTCCGCAAGGCCAGCCCGACGCTCTACCAGGCGCTCGGTATTTATCTGCCGCTGATCACGACGAATTGCGCAGTGTTCGGTATGGCGTTGCTGAATGTCCAGCAACCACACAGCTTTCTGCAAAGTCTCCTGTTTGGTTTTGGTTCGGCGCTCGGTTTTACCCTGGTCATGGTGCTGTTTGCCGGGCTGCGGGAACGGCTGGCCCTGGCTGATGTGCCGGACACTTTTGCCGGAGCGCCGATTGGCTTCATCGTGGCTGGACTGCTGGCGCTGGCGTTTATGGGCTTTGTGGGCTTGCCGGTGAAATGAAACGAAGGCGAACCGGGTGGGGCTGTGTCTTCCGTGTGTTCCGTGGGTAGAAGTTAAAAACGCGCTGTATCGCCAGGAGAAAAATCGTGATTGCCGCTGTGTTGAGTTTGACGGTGTTGGGCGTGTGCTGTGGCTGGCTGCTGGGTCTGGCAGCCCGTTATCTACGGGTGGAAACCAATCCGCTGAATGAAGAACTTCAGCAATTATTACCGGGAGTGAATTGCGGGCAATGCGGTTTTCCCGGGTGCGCTGGGGCGGCGGAGGCGCTGGCCTCCGGCAAAGCACCCGTCACCCTTTGCCCCCCCGGTGGTCCAGCACTGGCGCAGGCGCTAGCCGCCAAGCTGGGGGTTGCGGTCGATGCGGCTGCCGGGCCGCCGGCGCTGGCCCATATCAACGAGGCGATCTGCATCGGCTGCGCCCATTGTGGCCCGCGTTGTCCGACGGACGCCATTATCGGCGCGCCCAAACAGATTCACAGCGTCATTCAGGACGCCTGTATCGGTTGCGGGTTGTGCGTCGAAGTCTGCCCGACCGAGTGTCTGGAATTACGTCCGGCCCCACTGACCCTGAAAACTTGGCACTGGCCCAAACCGGCCCTCAGTTTTGGAGCATAACGCCATGAAACTGTTTGACTTCTGGGGCGGCGTCCATCCAGCCGGGCAAAAGCATCTGAGCGCCGATCAACCGATCCGGATCATGCCGCCGCCGGCCCGGCTTCATATTCCGCTCCAGCAACATACCGGCTTGCCAGCATTAGCGGTGGTCAAGGTCGGAGATCCGGTCCTCAAAGGCCAGTTGCTGGCTCAAGGACAGGGCGCAGTGTCGGCGTCGGTTCACGCCCCGACCTCCGGCGTAATCACCGCAATTGGCGATTTCACCGCGCCTCATGTGTCGGGTCTGCCGTTGCCGACGGTCACGCTGGACAGCGACGGCGAAGATCGCTGGCTGGAGCGGGAGCCGCTGCCTGACCCGTTTGCGCTGGAGCCGGAGCAGGTCGCCGCCCAGATTGCCGAGGCGGGCATTGTCGGGATGGGCGGGGCCAATTTCCCGGCGGCGCTCAAATTGAACAAAGCCCGGCAGGCCAAAGTTCATACGCTGGCGGTCAATGGCGCAGAGTGCGAACCCTATATGACTTGTGACGACCGGCTGATGCGGGAACGCGCCGCCGGGATCGTCGATGGCGTCCGGCTGATGCTCTACGCCCTGCAAGCGCCGCAGGCGGTGATCGCGATTGAGGACAACAAGCCGGAAGCCATTGCCAGCATGAGTGCGGCTTGCCACGGCGACCCGCAAATTCGGGTGGTGGTGGTGCCGTCCCGTTATCCAGCCGGTTCGGCAAAGCAGCTGATTCAACTGTTGACCGGGCTGGAAACGCCCGCTGGTGGGCGCGGCACCGATACCGGCGTCCTCGTCCATAACGTCGGCACTGCCTATGCCGTGCATCGGGCATTGCGTCAGGCGCATCCGTTGATCTCGCGGATCGTGACTATTACCGGTGGCGCGGTGGCTGAACCGCAAAATCTGGAAGCGCCCATTGGCGCGCTGGTGGAGGATTTGCTGGCGTTCTGCGGCGGCGTGACCGGCGAGGTCGCGAAGCTGCTGATGGGCGGGCCAATGATGGGTCAGCCTTTGCCAACCTGGCAGACGCCAATGGTGAAAGGCACCAACGGTATTCTGGCCCTGACTGCCGCTGAAGCCCAACTGACGACGCCTTCGCCCTGTATTCGTTGTGGACGTTGTGTTGAAGTCTGTCCGATGGGTCTGATGCCGCTGGAAATGTCCAAGCGCGCCCGCTATGACGATCTGGACGGGGCGCTCGACTTCGGGCTGATCGATTGCATCAGTTGTGGTTCTTGCGCCTATGCCTGCCCCTCGCATATTCCGCTGGTGCAGTATTTTGAATACGCCCGAGGCGTGCTCGAAGCACGGGAGCGGGCCGAGCAGAAATCAAAGGAAACCCGCCGCTTGCTGGACCAGCGCCAGGCCCGGCTGGCGCGGGCAGAACAAGCCAAGGCTGAGGCGGCTGCACGGCGGCAGGCCGAGAAGCGGCAGGCCAAGGCGGCTAAGGCTGGAGCGGCGGCATGAACCTGCATCTGCCAAGTGCTCCGCACACCCATGCTCCAGACAGCGTGCCGCGCATCATGGGGCTGGTGTTGCTGGCGGTCGCGCCGGCGACGCTGTACGGCATCATCCTGTTTGGCTGGCCGGCCCTGAGCCTGTTGCTGGTGACGGTGCTAACCTGTCTGTTGTGCGAGGCTGCTTGCCTGTCCATCGCTGGACGCCCGGTGAAGCCCTTCCTCTGGGACGGTTCCGCCTTGCTGACCGGGGTGTTGCTGGCCGTGTCGCTGCCGCCGTGGGCACCGTGGTGGATTGGGGCGCTCGGCGGCTTCTTCGCCATTGTGATTGGCAAACAGGTGTTTGGCGGCGTTGGACAGAACCTGTTTAATCCGGCGATGTTGGCGCGAGTGGCGCTGCTGGTGTCGTTTCCGGTCGAGATGACGACCTGGTTGGGACCGCATCCGTTGTTTTCCAGCCATGCGCCCGGTCTGCTGGATGGCCTGGCGATCACCTTTAACGGTATTCCTGATATAGACGGCGTCAGTGGCGCAACCATTCTCGGCCATGTCCGCACCCAGTTGGGCATGAACCACAGCCTCAGCCAGATTTTGCCGGGACACTTTCAGCCGGGCGCTGCGGTGCTTGGCTGGACCGGCGGCAGTCTGGGCGAAACGGCCGA
>JAJHPN010000028.1 GCA_020890855.1 Candidatus Contendibacter sp.
GCAATGGCTTGGCGGGAGGTCGGCTGGCGATTGTGCGCGGCGACCGGCACGAATTCGACTTCCCGCTCATTCCCCGTGAAACGGCGTTGAAACTCGCTGAATTTGCCCCGGAGCGGCTACGGGTGCTGCATCCAGAAGGGGATGGCGTTGATAGTGAGGTCGATGCAAAGGCGCCGGCTTGACGTCACTGATGGGAACACCCGGCAGAAACTGGGGATTTGCGTTCGCGTTCGCCTTCGCTACAACGCATTCCGGTCTAGCGCTGTTTGCCAGAGACCACCGGCGGCGCAATAGCGCAGCGGCGACCTCCACGGGCAAGAGGGTCGCCGCTTCTCGCCTTCAACCTTCAGTGACTCCCATGCGGGCGAGTGAGTCTTATTGAAACAACATCTTAGTCTCATGGAGGAATGCGATCCAGTTACCCAAAGTGTATAGGGCCGCCAAGAACGCCTATTCTTATTCGCACCATCCAGTTTCCGAATCCAGCGGGAGAACAGCAGACATGGCCGGCCTTGAATCCAAAAAAAGCATCGGTGTCCTGACCAGCGGCGGCGACGCCCAGGGCATGAACGCGGCAGTCCGGGCGGTGGTCCGCGCGGCGCTTCATCAAGGCGCCGCTGTATACGCCATTGATGAAGGCTATCAGGGCATGGTGGACGGCGGCAGTCGCATTCACCCGTTATCGTGGGACGATGTTGGCCGGATCCTGCATCGGGGCGGCACGGTGATCGGCACCGCCCGCTGCGCCCGGTTCCGCGAACGTGAGGGTCGCTTGCAGGCCGCCCGTAATCTGTTGCAATCAGGGATTGACCGGCTGGTGATCATTGGCGGCGATGGCAGTTTGACCGGCGCGGACACCTTCCGCCAGGAATGGCCTGGCCTAATTGCGGAACTGCGTGAACGCGGCGAGATTGATGAGGCGACCGCGCAGCAACACCCGGCGCTGATGATCGTCGGGCTGGTGGGCTCGATTGATAATGATATGGTCGGCACCGATATGACCATCGGCGCTGATTCCGCCTTGCACCGGATCACCGAAGCGATAGACGCGCTGACCAGCACCGCCGCCAGTCACCAGCGCAGTTTTGTAGTCGAAGTGATGGGCCGGCATTGCGGCTATCTGGCGCTGACCAGCGCGATTGCCGGCGGCACCGACTATGTGCTGATTCCCGAAAACCCGCCCGACGAAGGTTGGGAAGAACGGATGTGCGAGCTGCTGCGGCGGGGTCGGGCGGCCGGCCGGCGCGATAGCATCGTGGTGGTCGCCGAGGGCGCCGCCGACCGCGCCGGCCACCCGATCAGCGGCGACTATGTGCGTCGGGTGCTGGAGGAGCGGTTGGGCGAGGACACCCGCGTCACCATTCTCGGCCATGTTCAACGCGGCGGGACGCCCAGCGCCTATGACCGCTGGATGAGCACCCTGGTCGGTCACGCGGCGGTGGAGGACTTGTTGGCGGCCACCCCCGACAGCGAGCCACAGTTGATCGGAGTGCGCTACAACCGTATTCACCGCGCCCCGCTGATGCAATGCGTCGAGCAGACCCGTGCGGTGGCGCGGCTGATCGGTGAACAGCACTATGCTAAGGCAATGGAGATGCGCGGTGGCAGCTTTAGCGCCATGTTCGACATCTTCAAGGCAATGGCTGAGGCGTTGCCGAGCATTGCCCCACCAGCCCGCCCGCGTCGGATCGCGATCATCCACGGTGGGGCGCTGGCCCCTGGTATGAATACTGCTGCTCGTGCGGCGATCCGGCTGGGACTGGATCGCGGCCATGCCATGCTGGGCGTGCGCGGCAGTTTTAGCGGCCTGATTGATGGCCGTATTGAAGCGCTGAGCTGGGGTGATGTCGAGGGTTGGACCGCGTTAGGCGGCGCGGAACTGGGGGCGAGCCGGCAGATTCCCGCTACCGAGCAACTGTATCCGGTCGCCCGCGCCCTGGAGACGCATGGCGTGGACGGCTTGCTGGTAATCGGCGGCTGGATGGCCTATCAGGCAGCTTACCGATTGCACAGCGAGCGAGAGCGTTATCCGGCTTTCAAAATTCCGATGATCTGTCTGCCGGCCAGCATCGACAATAACCTGCCTGGTTCGGAGCTGAGCATCGGCGCGGACACCGCCTTGAATGTGATCGTCGAGGCGCTGGACCGGATCAAGCAGTCAGCAATGGCGGCGCGGCGCTGTTTCGTGGTGGAGGTGATGGGCCGGCATTGCGGCTATCTGGCGCTGATGAGCGGTCTGGCCGGTGGAGCCGAGCGAATTTATCTGCCAGAAGAAGGGATTACCCTCAAGGATTTGCAGGCCGATGTGGAGCGGATGATCGCCAGTTTTCGGGACGGGCGGCGGTTCTATCTGACCATCCGCAACGAACGGGCCAATGCCCAATACACCACCGATTTCCTGTGCCGGCTGTTTGAAGAAGAAGGCGGTCATTTGTTCGATGTGCGCCAGGCGGTGTTGGGCCATGTTCAGCAGGGCGGCAATCCCTCGCCGTTCGACCGGATTCTGGCGACCCGGCTGGCGGCGCACGGCATTGATTTCTTGACCGGAGAACTGAATCGCGGCACAGCGGCGGGTGCATTCATTGGTCTGGCCGAGGGCAAGGTAACGACCTTCCCGCTCAAGCAGATGCCGGATATGATTGACTCGCCTAACCGGCGGCCACTGGAGCAGTGGTGGCTGGCGCTGCGTCCGGTGCTGGAGGCGCTGGCTTAACGCCTTAACGCCGGGCTATTTTTACCACGAAAGGCGCGGAGAATGCGGAAGAAAGCAGGTGGGATTTTGCCTTTTCACCCATCCACCAGCAGTGATCAGGGATGAGTGTCAGATGTGAAGACGTGGCTGGTTTTGGGTGGAAGAGGGATCCACGGCAGACCTCTGTTCAGACGGGACGATGGCCTGCCGTGGAAGTAGCGAAAGTTAGCGGTTAATCCAGCTACCGCCGCCGCCGTAGCGGTTGACCCAGCCGGCGCTACCCCCCCCGCCGTTGAGCCAGCCGCCGCCACCGCCGCCGTTAATCCAGCCGCCGCCGCCAACCCGGTTAGCCCAGCCACCGCCGCCGCCGTAGCGATTGACCCAGCCGCCACGACCGCCAACAGCGGCGGAGCCGCCAACGCCACGAGCCGCCACCCAGGCCTCAGCCGGGTTGGAATGGATCAACCCACTGCCTAGCGCCGCAACGCCGATCACGGCTTGTGACCATTTGCCCAGGCCGCGTAGAAACGCCCGCCGTTCCTCAGCACCGAGCGTCTCGGTGAGTTCAGGTCGGGATTTTTGCTCTTGATCCGTCATGATCATTCTCCTCCGCTCACGGGGTTTTCTTCGGAGGCGCTGCTGAGTCCGGCGCAGGGGTTGCGGCCGGTGCAGGGGTTGCGGCCGGCGCAGGGGTTGCGGCCGGCGCAGGGGTTGCGGCCGGCGCGGTGTCTTCCTCCGATGGCGGACCGGCATCTTCCGCCAGATTGGAGGTATGCAGAGCCTGGACGCGCCAGCCGGCCTTTTCCTTCTTCAGCACGGCGGACACATTCAGCTCGAATTCACGGGCTTCGCCGGATGGATCCTTATCTTTCATCACGCACGAAGCCATTAACCAGGCGTCATTACCCTCTTCGCCGCCGGTCGCCTCCGAACAATCGTGAGTCAGCGAAC
>JAJHPN010000064.1 GCA_020890855.1 Candidatus Contendibacter sp.
ACGGTGATCACCAGACTCAGCAGCAGGATGATAATCATGGCGCCGCCGGCGGGGTTATGACCGAGATGGCGCGGCGCTCGCAGGGTCAGGACCGCCTTGACGTAGGTGAAGACAGTGTCTGGTCCGTAGACAAAGTCGCTGAAGCGGGCGTAGCGCGGCCCGACAAACCCCCAGATCAGGCGAAACAGCAACAGACCGGCGATGGTGTAGCCAGCCCAGATGTGAACGGTTTGCAGCCACTCCTCCGGCAGGAGTTGCTCGCGGATTTTTTCAAACCAGTCACTCTGGCTGCAAAAGGCGAAGACAAAGGCGAGAACCAGGGTCCAGTGAAACAGGCGAACCAGCGGATCCCAAACCGTGATTTCAGGCGTGGCGCGATCAGTCATGGGTTTAAGCACTTTGGGTAGACCCGCCGCCACTCAGTTGGTACTTCAGCGGCGGCGGGATGCGGGCGGGGACGAACGTTGAATCAGGGCTTACTTGCTTTTTTCGTCAACCAGGGCGCCGGTGGCGATTTCGTAGTACACCTTCCATTCCTTACCGTCATCGCCGGCAATGATGGTTTCCCAGGTCTGTTTGCCCTTGTGGGTGTCCTCATACGCTTTGGTCACTTTGCCGGGATGCGCCTTGAGCGCCATGGCGGTGGCCTGCTCCTTGGTGATGGGGCCAGCCGGCGCAGTGGCCGCTGGCGGCGCCGCCGCCGGGGCGGCCGGCGCCTCGCCCGCCGCGAAGGCGCTGGCGGCGGTGAAGGCGACGGCGAGGGTAATAGCGGCAAGCAATGGTTTACGAATGATCATCGGGAAGCACCTCATAACGGGATTGAAGGATGGGGAATAACGATCCAGTCGTCGACTCAGGAGGAATCATTCTGTTCCAACCGCGACCGTGGTGAGCCTTATAAAGGCCACGCCTTAATTCAACCTGAAACGGACGATCTCCAATCCCGACGCCTCCCGTAACCCGCCGCCGGCCGAATCAGCCCGGATCGGCAGGCTACGCATCAGCGCCAGTAGAAATTCAGCCGGGTTTGGCGGGCGCCGCCGATGCGCGCCGTCTGCCGTTGACTTTGCCCAAGCGCCTCGGCTTCCACGGAATACGTTCCGGGCGGGAGTTCCGCCAGAAACCAGGGACCTTTCGATTCGGCGACCAGCGCCCATTCGCCGCGGTCATCTCGCACCTTGACCCGGACATCCGCGACATAGCTGCCGCTGCCCTGCATCGCAAACAGCAAGCGCAGGTTAAAACGGCTGGACAGGGCATTGAGTTCAGCCCGCTCGCCCTCGCCCACCCCGCCCGATACGTAACGAATCCCCCGATAATTCTGAATTTCCAGCAGTTCGCCGGGCGGCGACTCGTCCAGATCGACTGTCTCTTCGTCAAGGTCGGGCGGCGGCATTCGGGTGGCCGGTGGCGGCGGTTTATCCTCATAGCCCGTTTTTGGAATCGGCTGCCGGTTGGGAGCCGGAGCTGCATGTTCCGGCGGCAGATCCTCATAGCGCATTTTGGGAATCGGCTGTTGGTCGAGATCTGGAGCTGCGCGCTCCGGCGGCAGATCCTCATAGCGCATTTTCGGGATCGGCTGCGAGTCGGCGGCAGGGCGCTGGCGCTGCGTTTCGGGAAGCGCCGGCTCGGTTTGCTCTTCTTGCAGCGGTCGGCTGTACAACTGAATGTCATTGCCCGTCGCGGGCGGCTGATAGGATTGTTGCGCATCGGCCAAGGCTGGCAAACCACCGCCGAGCGCCAGCGCGGTCCATAGCATCATGCGGGTTCGCGTCATGGGTGAAACCTCCTGAATATTCGATCTGCTCAACGCTCCCGGATCATCTCCGAGTACTGCTCGCGCATCGCCTTCTTGTTAAGTTTGCCGACACTGGTTTTGGGGATGCCGTCAACAAACAGCACCCGGTCGGGAATGCCCCATTTGGAGATGATGCCTTTCTCGGCAAAATCCTGGAGCCAGGCGCGGATCGCTGCTTCATCCACCGGTTGCCCCGGTTTGGCCACCACCAGCGCCAGCGGTCGTTCACCCCATTTTGCGTCGGGAATGCCGACCACCGCCGCTTCCACCACCGCCGGATGCTTGAGAATCAAATCCTCCAGCTCCAGCGAAGAGATCCACTCGCCGCCGGTCTTGATCACATCTTTCAAGCGGTCGGTGATTTTCAGATAGCCTTCGCCATCGATCACGCCAATATCGCCGGTATGCAGATAGCCGCCGCGCCATAACGCCTCGGAAGCGCGGGGATCCTTGAGATAACCCTGGGTCAGCCACGGTGAGCGCACCACGATCTCGCCCTGGCTGACGCCGTCATGCGGCAGGTCGTTCAGCTCCTCATCCACGATTCGCAAGTCCACCATCGGGATCGGCAGACCGGTCTTGCAGCGAATCTCCAGTTGCCGTTCTTCATCCCAGTCTTGCATGTGCGGCTTGAGTTGGGCGAAGACCAGAATCGGGCAGGTTTCCGACATGCCATAGGCGGCGAAAATGTCCACGCCCCGGTCACGGGCCTGTTTAGCCAAGGCTTTCGGCAACGCTGCGCCGCCGATAATCACTTTCCAGTGCGACAGGTCGGTGTGATCGACCTGGGGACTGGACAGCAGCATTTGCAGGATGGTCGGCACGCAATGGGAAAAGGTCGCTTTCTCCCGCTGAATCAACCGCAGCAGTTGCTCGGGAACATAACGGCCCGGATAGACCTGCTTGACGCCAAGCATCGTCGCCACATAGGGAATGCCCCAGGCGTGAACGTGGAACATCGGGGTGATCGGCAAATAGACGTCGTCGTGGTTAAAACGGCCCTGTCCGATTCCTTGCAACGCGGCGGCGATCGCCAGGGTGTGCAGCACCAGTTGCCGGTGGCTGAAATAGACGCCCTTGGGCAACCCGGTGGTGCCGGTGGTGTAAAAGGTGGTGGCGCGGGTTTCTTCAGAGAAGTCCGGAAATTTGTAGTCGGGATTGCCGGTCGCCAGCAGGTCTTCGTACTCGGTGCTGATGTCCAGCCGGGTCGCCGGCGGTTGGCCGGTGTCATCCAGCAGCACCAGTTTTTTGACCGGCTCAATCCGGTCGCGGATGGTTTCCAGAATCGGCAGAAATTCGGTATTGATCAGAATGATGTCGTCTTCGGCGTGATTGATGGTGTAGAGAATCTGCTCCGGGGACAGGCGGACGTTAATGGTGTGCAGGACTGCGCCCATCATCGGCACGGCGAAAAAGCATTCCATATAGCGGTGGCTATCCCAGTCCATCACCGCCACGGTGTCGCCGCGCTTGACGCCTAACCCCGCCAGACCGCTGGCCAGCCGACCGATCCGTTCACGGGTTTCCCGGTAGGTCTGGCGCTTAAAGTCGCCGTAAACAACCTCCTGATCGGGGAACTGGCGCACCGGATTGTCGAGCAAATTCTTGATCAGTAACGAGTGATAGTGGGCGGACGTGGTGCGGTCGATCAGTTGTTCGGGCATGTCATGCTCTCCTCAATCAGTGTCTAAGGTATCGGGATCAACGCCCAGGGCGCGTAACCGGTCGGCCTGCCGGTCAGCGCGTGATGGCGGCGCTGCAAATGACGGTTAACCTGATTCCAGTGTAGTCCCGCCGCTCAACCGGCGTGTTGCGCGATGTAGTCCTTGATCGCG
>JAJHPN010000240.1 GCA_020890855.1 Candidatus Contendibacter sp.
GCCTCGGCTTCGATCTGCTGTTGCCACTGATGCTGGACGTAGAAATAGCGCAGCGCCAGCAGGGTGATGATGCCGCTGATCGCCTGATGACGGGCGATGATCGGCAACAGAGTCGCGGGGTTGGGGCCAAGGCTGGGGCCGAGGCCCGCATTAGCCGCCAGCCACAGGGCTGGCAACGAACACAGCAGCGTGATGGTTTGGGCGATGCTGAACGCCGCCAGCGTGGTCGCGGCGGAACTGAGGCGGGCCAGCCAGCGGCGCCCCCGACAGAGCACTGCCGCAATCCCCAACGCCACCCACTGCATGAACAATGAGGTCAGCGCCAGTTGCGGCCAGAAATCATCCCAGGCGTGGGAATCAGCCAAGGCCAGCACAAAAGCCAGCAACTCGACGATGAGTATGGTCAGGAATACGATGCGGTTGGCGCAGAAGTTGGGGAGAAAACCGCGCTCCGGTTGGTTCACCGCAGTTCCCTTGGCAGAGCGAACACCACATTTTCCTCCCGGCCAGCGGTTTCCATCACCGTCGCCGCGCCCAGCTCCCGCAACCGGGCGATAACCTGCTGCACCAGCACTTCGGGAGCCGAAGCGCCGGCAGTCACGCCAATCGCGGTTTTAGCCGCCAGCCAGAGGGGATCGATATCGTCCGGTCCGTCGATCAGATAAGCCGGCGCACCCGCCTTTTCAGCCAGTTCCCGCAGTCGGTTGGAATTGGAGCTGCTGCGCGAACCAACCACCAGCAACAACTCGCAGCGACCCGATAATTCCTTGACCGCGTCCTGGCGATTCTGGGTGGCGTAGCAAATGTCATCCTTGCGTGGCCCTTGAATCGCCGGGAAGCGTTTGCGCAGGACGGCGATAATCTGCGCCGTGTCATCCACCGACAGGGTGGTCTGGGTCACATAAGCCAATTCGGTCGGATCGTGGACTTCAAGCGTTTGCGCGTCGGCGACCGTTTCCACCAGATACATGCGCCGATTCTGACTGGCGTCATACTGGCCCATCGTGCCTTCGACTTCGGGGTGGCCGGCGTGGCCGATCAGGATCACCTCGCGACCCATGCGCCCGTGGCGACTGACCTCGGTATGCACCTTGGTCACCAGCGGACAGGTCGCGTCAAATACCTTGAGGCCACGCCGCGCCGCCTGCTCCTGCACTGCGCGCGACACGCCATGAGCGCTGAAAATCACCGTCGCTCCATCGGGAATTTCATCCAGTTCCTCGACGAACACCGCGCCGCGCCGGCGCAGATCATCCACTACAAAGCGGTTATGCACGACTTCATGGCGAACGTAAATCGGCGCTCCGTACAAGTCCAGCGCCCGCTCAACGATGCCAATCGCCCGGTCGACTCCGGCGCAGAAACCACGGGGATTGGCGAGATGAATATGCGTACTCAAAGGCGTCTCCTGGGGAGGATCGTCCACGGAAAGCACGGCAGGCGCAGCGATCAGGACGTTGAGGGCCGCTTAACTCAACCGGGGACTGGCTTCCCGCATCCAAAAGCTATCCAGCACCAGCAGCACGGCGCCCAGCGTGATGGCCGAATCGGCGATGTTGAAGGCTGGCCAGTACCACTGGTCGTAATAAAGTTGAATAAAGTCGATGACCTGGCCCAGCCAGGCCCGGTCGATCAAATTACCGACCGCCCCGCCCAGAATTAAAGCCAACGCCGCCGCCAGCCGTTTTGCCTCGGGTTTGAGTCGATGCAGCCAGATGATCAGGCCAATGCTGACCGTCAGCCCAAGACCCAGGAAAAACCAGCGCTGCCAGCCGCCGGCGTTGGCCAGAAAGCTGAAGGCCGCGCCCGTATTGTAGGTCAGCATAAAGTTAAACGAGGGCAACACCGGGATGGGTCGGTGCATGACCAGCAGGGTTTCCGCCAGGGTTTTGGTCGCCTGATCCAGCACGATGACCAGAACGCTGAGCCAGAACCAGGATTTGAGCATGGGCCGGTTCCAGGTTAGTCGAACACCGCATCCAGTAAAGTGGCGTCGAACACGCGGTCCGCCCAGGTGTCCAGTGGCGCAGGCGTCGCCTCACGCAACTGGGTTTCAACCCAGCCGGGCAATGGCCCGAACCGTCGCTGAAGGAGCCGCGCCAGCCGTTCAGTCCTGCCCTCGGCTATACCCAAGGCCTTACCTTCAACCTTGCCTTCATCGAGACCTTTCTGAAAGCCCCGGTCAATGACCATTCGTTCGATAGTGGATAGGTAGCGCACTTTTTGTACCTCCTCAATCGCTTGCATTTCGTTCCATAACTGATTTTCCAGTCCGGGCGGCAATTCCAGCACCCAGTCGATAAAGCGGAACAGCGCCAATATACCCTGCCGTTGCCAGCCGCGCCGGTACAGACTTTTGACCAGATTCAGCTTGGCTTGATAGCGGGCGCTGGGATCCCGCGCTTTAAGGTGGGCGTGAACGGCGACCGCGAAGGGATTGCTGGATTGATCCAGTTCTTGCCAATCCAGCGTGGTTTTCCAGGGGTTGTCGTAGTCGATCATGATTCAGGCAAACCGCCGCGCTTCCCCCGCCCCAAATGCATTGTCCACACAGCGCCCGCACAATTCAGGATGCTCGGCGTTCTGGCCCACGTCTTCGCGGTGATGCCAGCAGCGGACGCATTTGGCATGGGCGCTGGGCGTGACCCGAATCGCCAGCGTCTGCCCGTTGATCTGGATTTCCACCACATCGCCCGGTTTCCCGGCCAAGGGCTGAATCCGGGCGTAGGACGTGATGAGGAAGAAACGCAGTTCATCGCCGATCCGGCCCAAATCCGCGGCCAGTTCGCCATCGCTGTACACATCCACTTCAGCATCCAGCCCGGAACCAATCCCACCCGCGACTCGCAGTTTCTCCAGTTCCTTGCTGACCGCCTCGCGCACTGCAATCAACCGATCCCAATACGCCGCGTTTAACGCCTCTTCATCGCCGACTGCGAATAATCCCTCATACCAGGTGGTCAGGAATACCGACGGGCCACGTTCGCCGGGCAGGTTCCGCCACAGTTCTTCAGCGGTGAAGCTCAGAATCGGGGCCAGCCAACGGGTCATCGCTTCGAGAATGTGCTGCATCGCGGTTTGCGCTGAACGGCGGGCGATGCTGTCGCGACCGGTGGTGTATTGGCGATCCTTGAGGATGTCCAGATACAGGCTGCCCATGTCCATCGAACAGAAGTTGTGAATCTTCTGGTAGATCAGGTGGAACTGGTATTGGTCATACGCCTCCAGAATTTCCGCCTGCAAGCGCCGGGTCCGATCCACCGCCCACCGATCCAGCGCCAGCATCTGTTCCGACGGTAAATGGTGTTGCGCCGGATCAAAGCCGTTGAGATTGGCCAGCAGAAAGCGGGCGGTGTTGCGCATCCGCCGATAGGAGTCAGTCATCCGCTTGAGAATCTCATCGGACACGCCCATTTCAGCGCGATAGTCGGTCGCCGCGACCCACAGCCGCAATACATCCGCGCCCAGTGAATTGACCACTTTCTGCGGCGCGACCACATTGCCCATGGACTTGGACATCTTCCGGCCCTGGGCATCGACGGTGAAGCCGTGGGTCAACAAACCTTTGTACGGCGCAATGCCGCGCATCGCCACTGAAGCCAACAACGAGGACTGAAACCAGCCGCGATG
>JAJHPN010000307.1 GCA_020890855.1 Candidatus Contendibacter sp.
TCACTCCGTCACCTCCCGCAGCAACTCCAGAATCCGCTGCTCCACGCCGGCCAACTCGGCATCGATCTCGTGCAACGGACGCGGCGGCTGGTACCGGAAAAACACGCGGTTGAAGTTGATCTCGTAGCCGACCTTGCCGATGCCGCCGTCCTGCTCGTCCAGCGTGTCGCGGTCGATCCAAGCGTCGGCCACGTAGGGCCGCACCTCGCGCAGCACGTAGCTGAGGATATCTTCCTTCAGCGGGATGTTCTCGGCGTCCTTCAAGGCCGGGTCGGGTTCGTACTCAATGTGTTTGCCCTTGCCGTCGGCGTACAGGCCCAGCAGGGCGTACAGATTATCCTTGCCGAGATCGGCGGGCAGGGTCTGGCCGGGGAACAGGGCGGCGCGGTCCAGCGGCTCGACCTTGTGGTGCCTGGCGATCACCGGCGCGGCCTCGGGGTCCACGGTGGTGAAGCTGTCGCGGAAGATCTTTTTCTGCGCCGTGCCCTTGGCGCCCTTGGCCCAGCCTTCGACATCATCGGGCAGAGTCTTGAACACCTGCTGCACCGCGTCCCAGGTACGGTTCCAGTCCGGATTCGGTTCGCTGCCGAGCCGGTCTTGCACCGCTTGCAGGGCATCGAACAGTTCCGGGCAGGTATTAAGGAAACGCTCGCGGGCCTCGTCTGTCATCTCGAAACGCAGGCGCAGCGGGCGCAGCACGGTGATGCGGCGGTAGCCGAAATCGCTGTTGTCGAAGACGCGGCTGGTGGTGCTGTCCTCCATCACGCCATGTTCACGGGTGACGGTGTCGAGGGTGGCCTGATCGAGATAGCGGCGCTTGTTTCCCAGACTGCGCTTCATCGGCGTCCAGCGCTCGCGGGCGTCGATCAACTGGATCTTGCCTTTGCGGTGCGCGGCCTTGCGGTTGGTGACCACCCAGATGAAAGTGCCGATGCCGGTGTTGTAGAACATCTGTTCGGGCAGGGCGACGATGGCTTCGAGCCGGTCGCGCTCGATGATCCAACGGCGGATCTCGCTCTCGCCGCTGCCGGCGCCGCCCGTGAACAGCGGCGAGCCATTGAAGACGATGGCGGTGCGCGAGCCGGGCTTGTCGCGGTCGCCCGCTTTGTAGTCCTGGAACTTGCTCATCATGTAAAGCAGGAACAGCAGCGCGCCGTCGTTGATGCGTGGCAGCTTGCCGCTGTAGCCCCGAAAGTTGGGCCAGCGGTCGATGATTTTCTTCTCGGCCTTCCAGTCCACGCCAAACGGCGGGTTGGCCAGCAGATAGTCGAAGCGGTGCTCCGGGAATGGATCGCCGGTCAGAGTGTTGCCCAGCGCCACCTGGCCATCCTTGTGGCCTTTGATCAGTAAATCGGAAGCGGCCACGGCGTAGGAGCGCGGGTTGTAGTCCTGGCCGAAGACTTGGACGTTAGCCTGCTCGTTGTGAGCCCGTATCCAGTTCTGCGCCTCGGCCAGCATGCCGCCGGTGCCGCAGGCGGGGTCGCAGATGGTGACGATAATGCCGGCCTGGGTGAGCACACGGGTGTCAGGCTCCAGCAGCAGATTGACCATGAGCTGGATCACTTCGCGCGGGGTGAAGTGATCGCCCGCCGTTTCGTTAGCGGCTTCGTTAAAGCGGCGGATCAGGTCCTCGAACACCAGCCCCATGGTGATGTTGTCCACCTTGCGCGGATGCAGGTCGATCTCGGCGAACTGGACGACGACCTGATAAAGGCGGTTTGCCTCTTCAAGCGTCTGGATCTCCTCTTCAAACTTAAAGCGTTCAAAGATGCGCTGCACGTTCTCCGAGAACCCTTTGATGTAAGTGACGAGATGCTGACCGACGTTGTCCGGGTCGCCCTTGAGCTTCTGGAAGTCGAGCGGGCTGTGGTTGTGAAAGCCCAGCGGCTTGCCGTCGTCGTCCAGGGCCCGATTGTTGAGGATGGCGTCGATATTGGCGATGCCCTTGCTGCTCAACTCAGCATAGCGCTTGAGCACGGCGTCCTTGCTCGGCGCCAGCACGGCGTCGAAACGGCGCAGTACGATGAGCGGCAACATCACGCGCTCGTACTGCGGCGGACGATAGACCGGTCGCAGCAAGTCAGCCACGGACCAGACGAAGTTGGCGAGTTGCTGGAAGTTGGCATTCATGGGTGCGCCCTGGAATGCGGGAGGTTCTTTAGCCCGGCTATCACCCACGGCGTACCGTCGGTGGTCGATAGAACGCTTTGATTGATGGGATTGTGCCGGCGGATCGCCTTGCTTTTATCGCTAGGCCTTGACGGATAGGCGCAAGCTATCTGATAGCCTTTATCAGGGTCAGGACTTTCGCTGATCCGTCATACCCGCGAAGGCGGATTCCCGCTGGCGCGGGTATGACGGAACAAGGCAGGCCGGCGAAAATCCTGTTATTGAAACTGCTGGAGGAAGCGCAGATCATTTTCAAAAAATAGCCGCAGATCATTGACGCCGTAGCGCAACATGGTCAGCCGCTCAACGCCCATGCCGAAGGCGTAACCGGTATAGCGTTCGCTATCAATGCCGACCTTGGCGAACACCGCCGGATGCACCATGCCGCAACCGAGCACTTCCAGCCAGCCGCTATGTTTACAAACCCGGCAACCGCCGCCGCCACAGATCACGCACTGAATATCCACTTCCGCCGACGGCTCGGTGAACGGGAAGTAGGACGGGCGGAAGCGCACCGCCAGATCCCGCTCAAAAAAGTTGCGCAGAAAATCATCCAGCACCCCTTTCAGATCAGCGAAGCTCACGCCCTCGTCCACCAGCAGCCCCTCGACCTGATGAAACATCGGGCTGTGGGTGACATCGGAATCGCAGCGATAAACCCGGCCCGGCGCGATGACTCGCACCGGCGGGGCCTGCTGTTCCATCACCCGGATTTGCACCGGTGAAGTGTGGGTTCGCAACAAGGTGTGGGCGTCGAAGTAAAAAGTGTCGTGCATTGCCCGCGCCGGATGATGCGGCGGAATGTTGAGCGCCTCGAAGTTGCGGAAGTCATCTTCGACTTCCGGTCCCTCGGCGACTGCAAAGCCGATCCGGGTAAACAGCGCTTCGATCCGGGCTAGGGTGCGACTGAGGGGGTGATAGCCGCCCGGCTGCTGACCGCGCCCCGGCAGGGTCACGTCAATGGCCTCGCTCGCCAGTCGGGCGTCCAGCGCCACCGCTTCCAGTTCGCTCTTGCGGTGGGTGAGCGCCGTTTCCAGCGTCTGCTTGGCGTCGTTAATCGCCTGCCCGGCCTCGCGCCGTTGCTCTGGCGGCAACTTGCCCAGCTCCTTGAGCCGGTCGGTCAGCAGGCCCTTTTTACCGAGATAATGAACCCGCGCCTGATCCAGCGCGGCCAGATCGGCGGCAGTGGCAATGGCGGTTTGGGCGGTGTGCAGCAATTCGGACAGTGGGTCCACGGTGACGGATCTCGCAACGACAGCCAATAAAAAAGGGAAAGGACAGCGCCCTTTCCCCGTTCGTAATCCCGCCGGGCGGCTCAGGCGATGCCGAGCGCAGCCTTGGCGCGGGCGGCCAGTTCGGCGAACGCCGGTTTGTCGAATACCGCCAAATCCGCCAGCACCTTGCGGTCGATCTCGATTCCGGCGAGATGCAGGCCAT
>JAJHPN010000434.1 GCA_020890855.1 Candidatus Contendibacter sp.
ATGCTCGGTCTGGCCAAGCCGGCGCATGTTCTGACTCCCTCATCGACGGCGCGGCGGATCATCAATATGACCGCCATTGCCGCCGTGGACGCCCAGGAATGTGGACTCCGCCAACCGACAGTCCAGAGTTAAATAGAGGGAAAATTGTGGGAAAGCTTTAAATCCCGAAGGCGTGGGTTTTATCGACTGCGCCCGCCGGGTTTTCCCGCATTGAGGGCGGCCAAGCAATTCATCGCGCCGCTGCCGTCAGGAGAATGCCACCGAGGCAGGTCAGGCGGATCGCCTCGGGGTTTTTCGTTGACTGGAAAACTGGCTGCATCATCGCGTTGCCCGTTCAACGCCAAGGCTTATTCCGTCGCGCCCAGCAGCATCCGCATCACCCCAACCACCCGCGCCATCGCCGCATCGGTCGGCGTTTCCCGCCCGACCATGTAGCTCATCAGCAACGGGTCCTGCACTTCCAGCAAGTCTGCAAAAAATGCCTGCGGCACCGCCGATGCCGTCGGGTAATGCCGCCCCAGATAGCTCAGCGTCAGTAAATCCAGTTCTTTCATACCCCGCCCGCCCTCTCGCGACAGGATATCCACCCTCCCGGTGGGCATCCATTAAAAATGGCGTTTTTGCACAGCCTGCTACTGATTCAATTGCGGGGAGCAAAAAACGCCCCTTGTCCGCTTGGCGAGCGAGGGGGAACCCAATCAGGGAATGGCCAGCCACCAGCGGCTATATCCCGAACATCCGCCCCCGGTTGTCCTGCTCCTCTTCGTGGATCGCCAGATCAGCCATCCCGGCTGATTTGTTGCCGCCGGCTTCCATGCCTTCGGACAAGCGGATTTTAAGGCCGACATTGTTCTTGGAATCGGCGTTCTTGATCGCTTCTTCCTTGGAAATCCTGCCTTCTTTATACAATTTGAACAGCGACTGATCGAAGGTGATCGTCCCGGATTCGGTGGACTGTTCCATTGCGTCCTTGATGTAGTCGATCTTGCCTTTCTGGATTAAATCGGTGATGTAGGGGGTGTTCAGCAACACCTCCACCGCCGGGACCAGCCCCCCGTCCAGAGCGCGAATCAGCCGCTGCGAAATAATGGCCCGCAGGTTCAACGCCAAATCCATCAGCAGTTGCGGTCGTGCGTCTTCCGGGAAGAAGTTGACGACCCGTTCCAGCGCGCCATTGGCGTTGTTGGCGTGCAGGGTGGACAGCACCAAATGGCCGGTCTCGGCGAAAGTCAGCACATACTTCATCACTTCACGGGCGCGGACTTCACCGACCAGAATCACGTCCGGGGCCTCGCGCATAGCGCTGCGCAAGGCATTTTCGTACCCATGGGTGTCGATGCCGATCTCGCGCTGGGCCACTACCGATTTCTTGTGCTGATGGGTGAATTCAATCGGGTCTTCAATCGTGATGATATGGCCCGGCGCACTGGAGTTGCGATGGTCGATCATCGCCGCCAGGGTGGTGGACTTGCCGGAACCGGTGGCGCCAACCAGCAGGATCAGACCTCGCTTTTCCATGATCACTTGCCGCAGCAACGGCGGCAGGCCCAGTTCCTCGACCTGCGGGATGTCGCCCTTGATATAGCGGATCACCATCGACACTTCGCCGCGCTGTTTGAATACGTTGGAGCGAAACCGGCCGACGCCCTGCAACGGAATGGCGAAGTTCAGCTCCCACTCGTGCTCAAAATCCTTGATTTGATCGTCCTTCATCACCGAATAGGCGATCTCGCGCACCTGACCTGGCCCCAGCACCTTGTTGCCAATGGGCCGCACCACACCACCAATCTTGATATTGACGGGAGCGCCGACATGAAAAAACAGGTCGGACGCGCTTTTGTCGACCATCAGTTTGAGATACGGGGTGATATCCATAAGCTTCCTCCGGTTCAGGCCAGCCGATTCAGACCGTTGAGCGCCGCTACCCGATACGCCTCGGCCATGGTCGGATAATTAAAGGTGGTGTTGACGAAGTATTGAATGGTGTTGGCTTCACCCTGCTGGGCCATGATCGCCTGGCCAATGTGGACAATTTCCGCCGCCTGGTCGCCGAAACAGTGAATGCCGAGGATTTCCAACGTGTCGCGATGAAACAGCAGTTTGAGCATTCCCACGGTGCGGCCGGTAATCTGGGCGCGGGCCAGGCTTTTGAAATAGGCGTGGCCAACTTCATAAGGCACTCGCCCCTGGGTCAGTTCCCGTTCGGTGCGACCCACCGAACTGATCTCCGGAGAAGTGTAGATACCGGTGGGAATGTAATCCACCAGATGATGATCGCAACTGCCATGTATCAGATGAGTGGCGGCGAACCGACCCTGATCGTAGGCGGCGCTGGCCAGGCTGGGATAGCCGATCACATCGCCCACTGCATAGATGTGCGGCAATGCAGTGCGATAGTTGTCATCCACCTTAACCTGGCCGCGACTGTTGGGCACAATGCCCAGCGCCTCCAGCCCCATATTGGCCGTATTTCCAGTGCGACCATTGGCCCATAGCAATACATCGGCCTTGATCCGTTTGCCGGATTTCAGATGCAGCAACACGCCATCCGGCAATCCTTCAACCTGCTCGTGATCTTCGTTGTGGCGGATCATCACGCCCTGGTCGCGCAGGTGGTAGCTCAGGGCGTGGGCGATCTCATCATCAAGGAACGACAGCAGTTGGGCGCGGCTGTCGATCAGATCCACCTTGCAGCCCATGTTGCGGAAGATACTGGCGTATTCGCAGCCGATCACCCCGGCGCCGCAAATGGCGATAGAACGGGGCGTCGTGGCCATGCTGAGAATGGTGTCGCTATCGAAAATGCCGGGGTGGTTAAAATCAATGTCGCTGGGCCGGAACGGGTGTGAGCCGGAAGCGATGACGAAAGCGTCGGCGGTCAGCACGGCCGGTTCGGTTTTATGACCAGAGCGCACTTCAAGGGTATGCGCGTCAAGGAAGTTGGCGCGACCGTGGTAGATTCTGACCCGGTTACGCTCGTAGAAATCACGGCGCATGGCGGTCTGACGGGCGATGACCGATTCAGCCGAGCGCAGCAGATCAGGGTAGGACAGCTTGAGGGCGTGGCCGAGCGCGTTGCGGAACGTCGGGCTGGTGTTGAATTCCAGCACCCGGTTAATGGCGTGGCGCAGCGCCTTGGACGGGATGGTGCCCCAATGGGTGCAGCCGCCGCCGACCAGATGGTGTTTTTCGACTGCCGCCACCGATTTCCCTTCCTTGGCGGCTTTCATGGCGGCCCCTTCGCCGCCGGGACCGGTGCCAATCACAATGACATCATAATTCTGGTCGTTCATGGTCGCGCTCGTCGAGGTTAGCGCGGAGGGGACGGGAGGAACCTCCGCTGGACTGTTCTTTTGCAGCGGTAGTGTAGACCTTTTACCAACCGGCGAAAAACGGGCAGTCGCTACCTAGCGAACGACGATGGGCGTGGCGCCGAACGCGGTTAGCCGTCCGGTTCATCGAGTGGATGAATCGCCACGATCTGGGCGTCGAAGGTTTCAGCAATCTCCCGGACATACGGATCGTGACTGGCCTGATCCGAGATCGCTTGCCGCCGTTCCGCCTGTTGCTGCTGGCGCCGCTTGTTAAGCGTTGCGGTCGT
>JAJHPN010000374.1 GCA_020890855.1 Candidatus Contendibacter sp.
GACCGATCAGGCTCTCGCCTGGAACAGCGAACAATTGTTGGTAAGCATTGTTCACGAAGGTCAGCGTGCTATCGGGAAGCCAGCGGCACACAGCATCGTCCTGGCTTTCCACCATCGCCCGGTAGCGCTTCTCGCTATCGCGCAGTGCCGCTTCGGCCGCCCTGTGCTCAGTGATGTCCCAAATCGCGCCGATGAGTCCACTCACTCCACCGTCGGCATCGGAAAAGGTGGCCTTGTGGAAAATGACGTCGTGGATGATCCCGTAAACGTCCTTGATCTGGGCTTTGTAGATCTGCAAACCCGACCGCTGGAGGAGTTCGAGATCCTTTGCGTGGTAGAGATTGGCCAATTCCCTGGGAGCAATTTCGAACACGGTTTTGCCAATGATCTCCTGTCGGCTCTGGCCGTAGAATTCCTCGAAGGCCCGGTTGCAGCCGAGGTAGCGGCCCGCCAGATCCTTGTAGAAAACCGGCATTGGGATGGCATTAAGCAGCACCCCCAGAAATTCGTTAGTCGCTTGCAGCGCTTTTTCGGCCTGCTTTTGTTCGGTGATGTCGCGCCAAATGCCGAGAAAGTAATCCCGACCGCGCAGGCGGATCGCGCTCACGGTGACTTGCACATTGAGGATATGTCCGTCCTTGCAGCGATGCCGAGCCTCGAAACTGGCGCTGCCGGTAGCCAGCACCCGAGCGCACAACACTTTAATGTCTTCCTCGCTCCAATCGGCCTGAATCGCCGCCAGGGGCAACCCCAGAAACTCGTCGCGGCTGTAGCCCAGCATCCGGCACGCCGCGTGGCCGACCTCGACAAAGCACAGGGTTTCGGCATCCACCAGATCGATGGCTTCGCCGGCCTGGCTGACGATGGTGCGATAGAGTTCCTCGCGCGTGCGCAACTCTTCCTGCATCGCCCGCGCCGCCGTGATGTCGCGCGACACGCCGATGATCGCCGGCCGGCCGTTCCATTGGCCGGCGACCACACGGGTATCCACGAAGATGCGCCCGCCGTTGGCTTTCAGCAGCGGCAAGGGACCACTTGTGCGAGTTCCGGCCAGCATCTCGGCGATCATGCGCCGGGCCTCATCGTGCGTTTCAGGCGGATGAACGATCCAGACTGGTTGACCGAGCAGGGCGTCGCCGTAGCCCAACCCTTCAGCCACCGCCGGGTTGTAATGCAGGATGCGACTCTCCTGATCAAGAACAAAGAGATAATCGTCGATGGCTGCAAAAAGACCGAGCAGGTTCTGCTGCTGGCGAGCGGCATCTTCCTGGGCGAACAAACGCTCCAGCGCCTGAGTGAATTGACGGGCCAGGGTTTCCAGCGCGGTCACGGTCAGCCGGCCAACCGTCGCTACCTGCTTGCTGGCCAGGCAGAGACAGGCAACCGGTTCGCCCCTGACATGGATCGGCAAGACCACCAGCGCCCGGATACCTTCCTCGACCAACTCGGGTTCCTGAATCAGCGAAGAATCGGTGCAATGATCCTGCTTGGGCGCACAACTGCATCGCAGCCGGCCTCGACGGATAATGTCCGCCTGGAGCGAGTCGGCGGCTAAATGGTTGACCTTGGCGGAAAAAGCGGGAGACAATCTCCGTTGAAGCGCCAGTCGGTAGCCGCCATCTGGCTCACGCCAGTAGAGTCCCCCGCCATCCAGTTCCGGCAGACGCAGCGCGCTGTTCAAAATGGCTTCCAGCAGCGCTTGCCGATCCAGCCCGTCGGCTAGAAACCCGGAAAATTCGTGTTGCGTCCGCAATAGCAACTCGGTGTGCTTGCGCTCGGAGATGTCGAGCATGGTGCCGACGGTCAGCAACGGCCGACCCGCCTCATCCCGCCGCACGACCCTGCCCCGCGCGCAGAACCAGAGCCATCGACCATCCGCCGCGCGCAGGCGATATTCGGCTTCGTACAGCAGATTGTCGGTCGCCAGCGCCACCTCGACGCACGCTTGCACGCCCGATTTATCATCCGGATGGATCAAGTCGAGCCAGGCCGCCAAGCGGGTTGGAGTCTGCTCCACGCCGTAGCCCAGCAGGGCGCACAGGGAGGGACTCCAGAAACTGCGGCCGGTGGCATGGTCGTACTCCCAGACCCCGATCCCGGCAGCGTCTAACACCAGATCCAGTTGGGATTGCAACGATATCGATTCTCGCCACGGCGTTTCCCCCAAATCAGCAGGGTTGGAACCATCGGAATCGATCAGGGTGTTCACGCAGACGCTCCTCCGCTTACTCGTCGGCATCTTGCAAGGAGCAAGGGGTCGGGTTTTTTCACTTTATTCAAGGAACGCGACAACATTAGGCCTCCTATCCGAACTGTGGAACCCCCATCTCGAACCACTGCGGCGCTACGCGCCACCCTTCCTGGATTCCCGCAGACGCGGGAATGACGAAAAGCGAAAGTCCCGCTTTTGTAATTACGGCCTGATTCAATCCATCGCCGCCTGAAAATGGTCCAAACTATTGTAATAGTAAATGGGGGGACTAGCGTTAACTGTGGATGCACAGCGACTAAACCGGACCTATAATTCAGGTCTCAATTTTATTGCGTTAAAAACACGATACTGAGATGGCTAACAAGCAGCTTTTCAAAACGCAACCCGGTCGATTGCCGCCAGCCACAAACACCGTTAACGAAGCCGGCGGCAAGGCCTATGCTTTGTCGCCCCAAGCAGCGCTGGCGCAATACGCTGCGACCGGTTGCCTAAACGCGACCTATTACGCCAACGCTGAAATGCAACTGGATACCGTACTGGCGTTATGTACGGCGGTAGAGCCGGCCTTTGTCGCCAAAACGGCAATTTACGCCCGACGGCGCGGCCAGATGAAAGATATGCCGGCGTTACTGACGGCGTGGCTGGCGCAACACGGCCCGGATTGGCTGGAGCCAACCTTTGCCAAGGTCGTGGACAACGGGCGGATGCTGCGGAATGTCGTGCAAATCCTGCGTTCCGGCGTGGTCGGACGCAAATCGCTGGGCAGCCGGCCCAAGCGACTGGTGCAGCAGTGGCTGAACGGGCGCAGCGACGCGCAATTGCTAAGCGCCTCGGTGGGCAATGATCCGTCGCTGGCCGATGTGATCAAGATGGTGCATCCCAAACCGGCCACCTCGGAACGAACCGCGTTTTACGCCTGGCTGATCGGCAAACCGCACGACGCTGCATTGCTGCCCAATGTGATCAAGGCGCTGGATCAGTTCAAAAACGATGTTGAAGCACCAGTCCCCGATGTGCCGTTTGAGCTGCTCACCGCATTACCCTTGCAACCACAGCACTGGGTCGCGATCGCCTGCCAGGCGCCGTGGCAGATGACCCGGATGAATCTCAACACGTTTGCCCGGCACGAGGTGTTCAAAGTTGGCGGCATGGCCCAGCGGATTGCGGAACGGCTGCGCGATCCCGCAGCGATCCGGCGAGCGCGGGTGTTTCCGTACCAGTTGCTCAGCGCCTACGCTATGGTTGGCGAAGGGGTGCCGGAGATCGTCCGCGACGCCTTGCAGGATGCGCTGGAGGTCGCTTTGGAGAACGTGCCGGAATTGCCGGGGCAGGTTTATGTGCTGCTGGATGTATCCGGATCGATGGCTTCGC
>JAJHPN010000351.1 GCA_020890855.1 Candidatus Contendibacter sp.
TCCATTGAAAATGCTCCATCGCCTTGGAATTGATGAAAATTTCGAAAGGGCGGCGAATTTCGTGTTCAGTGCCGGGATTGAGCACTACGTCGTTGATGGTGATATAGAGCGCGTGATCCGAGAGCGGGGTTTTCACTTTGTAGGTCGCGCCGGGCAACACATCCGGCCGTTCCAGACTCTCATGCATCTGCTGCACAGCCGGGGCGGGATTTTCAATAACGGGCAACACGCCAGCAGGCTTGACGACGCTGTAGGCGACGATTTTTTTGTCGATCTTGATGGCCATGATTTTCGTCCCCTCCGGTGGAAGAAAACAGCCCCTATATTGCAAGGGGCTGTGAGACATCACAAGATTAGACGGAGTCTAGCGAGAGGGAGGGCTGCGCCAGTGTGCTCTTACACACTCCCACTTGCCAAGCCTAAATCGTGGATACTCATTAACAAACACAGTCTTAAGACGATTCATGGATTATCACCATAACGTTGGTGCAAGCAACCGAGCCTTAAAACCATGGCGGAAGGAGGTTGAAAACAGATATTTACCTGCTATCTTTACCCCTGTATTTGACCCCAAATACAGCCATAGTGGAGACGCTCGGTTGCGAAAATGTCTCCTCACTCGCGGGGACCGAGTTGTGAGCTCGGTCCCCGCTCGCTTTTGAAGCCTAGAATTTCCCGTAGTACCCCTCCTTGATCGCGTCAAACAGGTTCGCCGCCGTGTGAACCTCACCGTCGTACTCGATCTCCTCGTTGCCCTTGACCTCGATTTCCGAACCATCCTCCAGCACAAACCGGTAGCCGGTGTTGGCCAGATCCTGCTCCTTGACCAGTACGCCCTGAAACGCCGCCGGGTTGAACCGGAAGGTGGTGCAGCCCTTCAGACCCTGCTCATAGGCGTAGAAATAAATGTTCTTGAAGTCTTCGTAGGGAAAATCGGGCGGGATATTGGCTGTTTTCGAAATGCTGGAGTCAATCCATTTCTGCGCCGCAGCCTGAATATCGACGTGCTGGCAGGGCGTTACATCGTCGGCGGTAATGAAAATTTCCGGCAAGCGTTCTTCTTCCGCTTCTGCATTGGGTATGGCCTGTGGATTAATCAGGTGCCGGTAGGCGAGCAGTTCAAAGGAAAACACGTCCACCTTTTCCTTGGATTTCTTGCCGGGGCGGATGATGTTGCGACAGTAGTGATGAGCGAAACTGGGCTCAATGCCATTGCTGGCGTTGTTAGCGATGGACAGCGCGATGGTGCCGGTCGGGGCAATGGAGGTGTGATGGGTAAAACGGGCGCCCACTTCAGCCAGTTTCACCACCAAATCCGCATCGACCTCGGCGATCCGCTGCATATAGCGGCTATAACGGGCGTGTAACACCTTGCCTTTGACCCGATCGCCTTCCTGAATCCCGTCTCTGGCCAGTTCCGGGCGCTGGTGCAGCATTGCGGCGGTGATGGTGAAGTCCTGTTCCAGAATCGGAGCCGGGCCTTTTTCCAGCGCCAGTTCCAGGGCAGTGCGCCAACCGGTCAGCGCCAGTTCGCGGGTGACTTTTTCCGTGAACGCCAGCGATTCCGGCGAGCCGTACTTCATGCCCAGCAAGGTCAGGGTAGAACCCAGTCCCAGATAGCCCATGCCATGCCGGCGTTTACTCAGGATTTCCCTGCGCTGTGGCTCCAGCGGCAGGCCGTTGATTTCCACCACGTTGTCCAGCATCCGGGTGAAAATGGCGACCACTTCCCGATAGGTTTCCCAATCGAAACAGGCTTGGGCGGTCAATGGATTCTGGACAAAGAGGGTGAGATTGATTGAGCCAAGCAGGCATGATCCATAAGGCGGGAGCATCTGTTCGCCACAAGGATTGCTGGCCCGGATATTTTCGCAAAACCAGTTGTTATTCATCGCATTGACTTCATCAATCAGGATGAAACCCGGTTCTGCGTAATCATAGGTGGAGGCCATGATCACGTCCCATAATCGTTGGGCGCGGATTTTCCGGTAAATCTTGCAGGCGACTTGCCCGGTCTCATTGACGATCAAGCCTGCCGTAATCGGCCATTCGCGCCAGACAATCCGTTCTGGATCGCCCAGATCGATCCGATCCTGAGTAACCTCTTTAGCCAGCAGCGGAAACGCCAGTAGCCAGTCAGTATCCTGTCGGACGGCTTCCATGAATTCGCGGGTAATCAGCAAGGACAGGTTGAATTGCCGTAACCGGCCTGCTTCACGCTTGGCGCGGATAAACTCCATGACATCCGGGTGGCCAATGTCGAAGGTCCCCATCTGGGCGCCCCGCCGTCCGCCCGCTGACGACACGGTGAAACACATCTTGTCGTAAATATCCATGAACGACAGCGGCCCAGAGGTATAGGCGCCCGCTCCGGAAACATAAGCGCCGCGCGGGCGGAGGGTGGAAAATTCGTAGCCGATCCCGCAACCCGCCTTCAGGGTTAAACCCGCTTGGTGCACTTTGCCAAGGATATCGTCCATCGAATCCTGAATCGTGCCCGACACCGTACAATTGATAGTTGAAGTGGCGGGTTTATGGTCCCAGGCGCCAGCGTTGGACACGATGCGTCCTGCCGGAATCGCGCCATGCCGCAACGCCCACAGGAATTTTTCGTACCAGCGTTCCCGTAATTCCGGCGTGGTCTCCACTTCGGCCACCGCCCGCGCCACCCGCTGACAGGTTCCGTCAATCGTTTCATCGATTGGCCGCCCATCCTTGGCTTTGAGCCGGTATTTCTGATCCCAGATATCCCAGGAAGCTGGTTGCATCGGTACGTCAGCGGCGGTGATCGGACGGTCGGCGGGCTGCAGATGCGCGGTTTTCATGATCCGTGCGGTCTCCGGGAAAGCGCGTTGAAGAAAGGCGGGATTTGAAGTAGTGGCGGAACAGATGAGGTGAGTCGCGCCCACCGGGTCGCGGATTCTAGCGGAAACACCGGAACAGGAAAATCATTTCATTTTAATATATTGAAAATAATAATTAATTATCCATTGTTACAGGTAATCTGTTCACTGCGAGGCGACGACGATTTCAGCCTGCGGAAACTTGGTTGTCAAAGGGCTGGAAGCGGTGGTATAACCGGCTAAAATTCAGTGGACGTGTCCGCTAATGGACATAAAAAACCGAGGGAGAAACCATGAAGATCTTGTATGCCGCTCCTCTCATCCTGCTTTGCCTGGGACTGGGGGCTTGTATGTCCCAGGTGCCGGTTGCCACCACCTATCCGGTGACGTTCCAAAAGAAAATGCAGGCGGCCGGGCATTGGGATGTCCTGACCGCTGACGTGGCCAAACGGCTGCATGATTCGCTGTTAGGTTCCGGCGAGCAGCAGGGGCGTCCGGTCTCCCTGTATGTTCAGCGCCCAAAATATGACAGTGATTTTGGCAATGCCTTCCATGATCTGTTGATCACCCACCTGATGGAGCAGGGATTCACGGTCAGCGAGAATCCGGCCAGTGGCCTTCCGGTGACTTACAGTATCCAGGTGGTGACGCACAAGGATCGCGGCTTCATCCGCCCGACCCCGGGATTGTTCACGGCGCTGGCGGGCAGTGTGTATGTGTTGCGCAGCGTGGCTGACCAGAGCACTACGTCAGCAGTGATGCTTGGCGCAGTGGCCTTGGATGTCGTGTCGGGTTTCATTACCGACAATCCGAACAGTGAGATCATCGTGACCACTTCGGTGATGAGCAGCGACCGCTATGCCGCCCGTTTGCGGGACATTTACTATATCAGTGACAACAATGTTGATCAGTACATCGCCAAAGGACCGACGCCAGTCACCACCCGTATCGTAGAGGTGGTCGGACCATGATCGGAAACCTGATTTCACGTGGAGTGGCAGTGGCGCTGGTCGTGGCCAGTTTGGGTATTTTGGGGTGCGCCTCTTCGGCGGATGATGTGCCGGTTCGGCCGATCATTCAGGATGCCAACCTAATCGACAAGAATTACGGAGCAGCCGATGCTCTGTTGATGAGGGCTTCCTGGCTTAAGGAACGGCGTGAACCGTTGCTGGCCGCTACGTTCGTCGATATCAACAATCTCGAAATATCATCCGGCCTTGGGCGGGTGATTGGCGAGCAGATCGGCTCCCGATTTGCGCAGCAGGGCTTTACGGTGATTGAGATCAAGATGCGCAACAACATCTTCGTCAGAGAAGGCTCTGGCGAATTTGCGCTGTCACGGTCGGTCAAGGAAATCAGCCAATCGCATAATGCGGCGGCGGTGATCGCCGGCACCTATGCGGTCGGGCGGCAATCGGTATTTGTCAATGCCCGCCTGATTCGCGCTACCGACAATCTGGTGCTGGCGTCGTATGATTATGTGCTGCCAATGGGGCCAGACGCCAAGGCGCTGCTCGCCGAGTAAGCGCGGCTGCTTTTCCGCTCGATCCGGTTCATGACGCCCTTCCTTTTCACTAAGGAAGGGCGTTGTCGTTGGTGGCGGATTCAAACAGTCCGCATCGCGATCAAGCCCAATCGTTCCGCAATCGCCAGCGTCGGCCCCGCCAAATTCATCGTGTAAAAGTGCAATCCTGGCGCGCCGCCGTCCAGCAAGCGCCGGCATAAATCGCTCACGACATCCAGGCCAAAGGCGCGGATCGCGACGCGGTCATCGCTCAGGCTTTCCAGTTGCTTGCGGACCCAACGGGGAATTTCCGCTCCACAGGTATCGGAGAACCGCGCCAGTTGGGTGAAGTTCGTGATCGGCATGATTCCGGGAACAATCGGAATGGCAATACCGGTCTTGGCGCACTGATCAACGAAGCGGAAATAGGCGTCAGGGTTGTAGAAATACTGGGTAATGGCGCTGTCGGCCCCGGCATCAACCTTGCGCTTGAAGTTGACCAAATCCTGTTTGGGGCTGGGTGCTTGCGGGTGATATTCGGGATAGGCGGCCACTTCGATATGAAACTGATCGTCGAATTCGGCCCGGATAAAACTGACCAGTTCATTGGCGTAACGAAATTCGCCAGGATCGCGCATCCCGGAAGGCATGTCCCCCCGTAGGGCGACAAGGCGGCGGATACCGTGCGCCCGATAGTGGTTCAGCAGTTCGCGGACGCTGTCCTGAGTTGAGGCGATACAGGTCAGATGTGGGGCGGCGGGTACCCCACTGTGGGCTTGGGTATCAAGCACGACTTCCACCGTGCGATCGCGGGTCGAGCCGCCAGCGCCATACGTTACCGAGAAATAAGCGGGGCGCATCGTCAGCAGTTGCTCGCGAACAGCTTGGAGCTTGACGACACCTTCAGCGGTGACGGGCGGAAAAAATTCGCAACTGAAGGTTTGGAGCCAACGGGATTGGGACATGATTGAAGCGGTTTCCTGAAAATGAAGGGTGGCGGGCTTTTCCGTCGGTGGCGAAGATCAAACGGGCGGGAGATTTGCGCCCGCCGGAATGTGTGCAAATGACCGCAATCCTCTGCCCGGATTGATGATTCCAGCGCCCGGATTGACCGGGAGTGACGCTAGGATTTGGCCCGACGACTGACCATGAAGGTCGCGACGCCTTCCACCACGATCTGATCGGCTACCGTGCACATCGTACTCATCACCACCCGCCGCCGTTCCTGACTAATCTCCTGAATGGTGCAGGTCGCGGTCACGGTGTCGCCGATCCGCACCGGCGCTTTAAAGCGCAACTGCTGATCGACGTAGATGCAGCCCGGTCCTGGCAGGCGAGTGCCGGCTACGCAGGAAATCAGCCCGGCGCAGAACATGCCATGCGCGATCCGGCTCTTGAACTGGGTCTGAGCGGCGAAGACCTGGTTACAATGCACCGGGTTGTTGTCCCCGGTGAGCCCAGCGAACATGACGACATCGGTTTCGGTGACCGTCTTGGCGTGCGAGGCGCTCATCCCGACGGCGAGATCTTCCAGATAGTAGCCGTGGATGCTGTCGTTATAGCCTTCATGATTAGAGTACATGCGCTGCTCCGGTTGAGTTAAAGAAAACGGTTGGGCAAAGACCGGCGCGAAATGTTCAGGCGTTTGGATCAATCACCATCCGCCCACGCACCTGTCCAGCCAGAATCGCTTCGGCCAAACGCGGAACCTCCGCCAGTGGCGCGATTTCAGTTATTCGATCCAGCACGGCCATCGACAGGTCACAGGCTAATCTGGCCCAGGCTGCCCGGCGCGGTTCGGATGGGCACAGGACCGAATCCACTCCCAGCAATTTCACCCCGCGCAGGATGAACGGCATCACAGTAGTCGGCAGATCGATGCCGCCGGCTAACCCGCAGGCCGCCACTGCGCCGCCGTAATCGGTTTCCGCCAGCGCCCGCGCCAGCACTCGGCCGCCGACCGTGTCCACCACCCCGGCCCAAATCTGGCCTTCCAGCGGCCGACAAGGTTGATTCATGATGTCGCGGTGAATAAATCCAGTCGCGCCCAGGTCACCCAGATACGATTCATTTTCCGAGCGGCCGGTGGCGACGGTCACGCGATAGCCGAGATGGGCCAGCAGCGCCACCGCCACGCTGCCGACTCCGCCGCTGGCGCCGGTCACCAGCACCGGTTTGTCTGCATCCGGCTTGACCCCCGCTTGTTCCAGCGCAAGGACGCACAACATGGCGGTGAAGCCGGCGGTGCCAATCGCCATGGCCCGGCGACTGTCCAGTTTCTCCGGCAGCGGCGTCAGCCAGTCGGCCCTGACCCGCGCCCGCTGGGCATAACCGCCCCAATACCGTTCGCCGACGCCCCACCCGGTCAGCACCACCCGATCGCCAGGCTGATAAGCTGGCGCGGCCGATTCCAGCACCGTTCCGGCCAGGTCAATGCCTGGCACCAGCGGAAACTGCCGGACAATTTTACCCTTGCCGGTGACCGCCAGCCCGTCCTTGTAGTTGAGCGAGGAATACTCCACCGCCACCAGCACTTCGCCGGGCGGCAGATCGGCAGTGGTCAGAGTCACCAGATCGGCCAGCGTCTGACCATCGCGCTGATTGAGCAACAGCGCCTTGAACATCGCGGTTTCAGTCATGTCCGTTCCTCTTGTCATACGGGAGCGAAACCCGGCCAAGCGGCGGCGGTAGCCAATAAAGGCATTGCATAGCCGGGGGGGACTAAATACCATAACTTAACAGGGTTTAACCTCGCTGGATTCCTTTCACAGCCGGGTTCATTCCGTTACCTGAATAATTCCCAGAGAAGGTGAACGATGAAAATTCTAGTCGCCGTAAAGCGGGTCGTTGATTACAACGTCAAAGTTCGGGCGAAAGCCGACGGTTCCGGCGTGGAAACCGCCAACGTCAAGATGTCCATGAACCCGTTCGACGAGATCGCCATTGAAGAGGCGGTCCGGTTGCAGGAAGCCGGCAAAGCCAAGGAAATCGTGGCGGTGTCGCTGGGGGTGGCCGCTTGCCAGGACACCATCCGTACGGCGCTGGCGATGGGCGCTGACCGGGGGATTCTGGTGGAAACTGACGCCGAGCTGCAACCGCTGGCGGTCGCCAAGCTGCTCAAGGTGGTTGTCGAGAAAGAACAGCCTGACCTGATCATCCTTGGCAAACAGGCGATTGACGACGACGCTAACCAGACCGGCCAGATGCTGGCGGCGCTGCTGGGCTGGTCGCAGGGCACCTTCGCGTCGAAGGTGGAGATTGGCGACGGCGCTATCAACGTCACCCGTGAAGTAGACGGCGGGTTGGAAACAGTAGCGATCAAGCTGCCAGCGGTGGTTACCTCCGACCTGCGGCTCAACGAGCCCCGCTTCGTCAAATTGCCGAATATCATGAAAGCCAAGAAGAAGCCGTTAGCGGTGCTGAAGCCGGCGGAACTGGGCGTGGATATTGCCCCCCGGCTGATCACACTCAAGGTGCAGGAACCTCCCAAGCGTCAGGCTGGCATCAAGGTCGACACCGTCGCCATTCTGGTCGACAAACTCCGCAACGAAGCGCACGTCATTTAACGCCGCGAGTATCGAATCATGAGTATTCTGGTTATTGCCGAACACGACAACGCCGTCCTCAAGGCGGCGACGCTAAACACAATCACCGCTGCCTCACAGCTGGGCGGCGACATTGCCATTCTGGTGGCTGGCCATCAATGCGGCGCGGTTGCTCAAGCCGCCGCTCAGGTGGTCGGGGTTAAGAAAGTGCTGGTGGCCGATGCCCCACATTACGCGAATCAACTGGCCGAAAATGTGGCGGCGCTGGTAGTCAGTCTGGCTGGGGGTTATAGCCATATTCTGGCTCCGGCGACCGCCGCCGGCAAAAACACTCTGCCCCGGGTCGCCGCGCTGCTGGATGTGGCGCAGGTTTCCGACGTGATCAAGATCGACAGCGTTAACACTTTTGTTCGCCCGATCTACGCGGGCAACGTGCTGGCGACCGTGCAATCGCAAGACTCGGTCAAAGTGATGACGGTGCGTGGCACGGCTTTTCCTGCCGCCGCCACGACAGGTAGCCCGGCGAGCATTGAAGCGGTTGCGCCGGTGGCGGATGCTGGCCTTTCCAGTTTCGTTGGCCAGCAGTTGACCCAGTCGGATCGCCCGGAACTGACCGCTGCCCGGATCATCATCTCCGGCGGGCGCGGCATGGGCAACGGCGATAATTTCAAGCTGCTGGAAGATGTCGCCGACAAACTCAGCGCCGCAGTTGGTGCGTCGCGGGCCGCAGTAGACGCCGGTTTTGTCCCGAATGACTATCAGGTTGGCCAGACCGGCAAGGTGGTTGCGCCCGATCTCTACATCGCGGTCGGCATTTCCGGAGCGATTCAGCATCTGGCCGGCATGAAAGACAGCAAAGTGATCGTCGCCATCAACAAGGATGAGGAAGCGCCGATCTTCCAGGTCGCTGATTACGGGCTGGTGGCTGATTTGTTCGTCGCCGTCCCCGAACTTTCCAGGGAACTGGACCAGCTCAAAGCCGCCGGCTGAACCATTGAATTCTGTAATCCCGCCTTCCGCGCCGTCGTTCCGGCGGCGCTGATTTTTTGGTCCCGCATCGTTTATCCCGTATTTTCCAAGGAGGCGTCATGACCGCCTATACCGCCCCAACCCGCGATATGCAGTTTGTGATTGATGAATTGGCCGGCTTGGCTGATGTCGCTGCACTGCCGACTTTCGCCGAGCAGGACATCAACCTGGAACTGGTCGAAGCCGTGCTGGAAGAAGCCGCCAAACTGGCTGCCGAGGTGCTGGCGCCGCTCAACCATTCGGGTGATGCCCAGGGAGCGCGGCTGGTTCCAGATCAGGGCGTGATCCCGGCAGATGGCTTCGCCGACGCTTACCGGAGTTTTGTGGCCGGCGGCTGGAATGGGGTCAGTTCTCCCACTGAATACGGCGGCCAGGGCTTGCCGGAACTGGTCAATACCGCCGCTCAGGAAATGTGGAACTCGGCCAATATGTCATTTGCGCTGTGCCCGCTACTGAATGCCGGGGCGATTGAAGCGATCAGCCAGGCCGGCTCCGCGACGCAAAAGGCGTTGTATTTGCCGAAGATGATCAGCGGCGAATGGACCGGCACCATGAATCTGACTGAATCTCAGGCCGGCTCCGATTTATCGGCGGTGCGAAGCCGGGCGGTGCCGGAAGGCGATCATTACCGCCTCTTCGGCCAGAAAATTTTCATCACCTGGGGCGAACACAACATGACCGCCAACACCATTCATCTGGTGTTGGCCCGCACCCCGAATGCTCCGGAAGGCGTCAAGGGGATTTCGCTGTTTATCGTGCCCAAATTTCTGGTTAATCCAGATGGTTCGCTGGGCGCTCGCAACGATGTGCATGCGGTCTCCATTGAGCACAAGCTGGGGATTCACGCCAGCCCGACTTGCGTAATGGCGTTCGGTGATGGAGAAGGCGCGATTGGAGAGCTGGTTGGGGAAGAGAATCAAGGCCTGGCCTATATGTTCATCATGATGAACGCGGCCCGGTTCAAGGTCGGCTTGCAAGGGCTGGCGATTGGCGAGCGGGCTTATCAGGCCGCTCGTGAATACGCACGGGACCGGGTGCAGGGTCGGCCTATCGGAGTTCGCAGCGGCGACCGGGTGACGATCATCCATCATCCTGATGTGCGGCGGATGCTGCTGGGCATGAAGGCTCAGAACGAGGCAATGCGGGCGCTCGCCTATGTGGTCGCGGCGCACATCGACCTTGCGCATGACCATCCCGATGCAGCGATTCGCCAGCGGCATCAGGCGCGAGTCGATCTGCTGATTCCGGTGGTCAAGGGCTGGTGCACCGAGATCGGCATTGAAGTGGCCTCACTTGGTGTGCAAGTGCATGGCGGCATGGGTTTTATCGAGGAAACCGGCGCGTGTCAGCATCTGCGCGACTCGCGGATTACAACCATTTATGAAGGTACAACCGGGATTCAGGCGGCGGATCTGGCCGGCCGCAAGCTGAATATGGATAAAGGTGCGGCGATGCAGGCGCTGATCGCTGACATGGAAACGACGGTCGGCGAACTGGGACAGGCGGCGGGCGATGATCTGGCGACGATCCAGGCGGCGCTGAGCGAGGGGGTCAAGGCGCTGGCCGGGGCGACCGAGTGGATTTTAAACAGCCGCGACCCTAATGCGGTGATGGCGGTGTCGGTCGATTATCTGATGCTGACCGGCTATGTCTGCGGTGGCTGGCAGATGGCCCGGGCTGCGTTGGCGGCGCAGCGCAAGTTGATGATTGGCGCCGATCCGGTGTTTCATGAGAGCAAGCTGATCACCGCCCGTTATTACGCGGAACATGTCCTGCCCAAGGCCGGCGCGTTGTTGCGGTCAGTGCAAAGCGGCGGCGTATCGATTCTGGCGATGACCGAAGAGCAGTTTTAGCGATGGCGTCCGAACCTCCTCTCTCCGGCCAGGAGGAGAGGGGGTTCAGCCGGAGGATCCGCCCCGGTTTTCCAACTCTTCCCAACGTTGATAAGCCGCCGCCAGGTCGGTTTCCAGCGTCCGCAATTCGGTCATTTGCTGGGCCATTGCCGCCTGATCCCGCTTATAAAACAGCGGATCGGCGGTGAGCGTATGCAATTCCCGTTGCCGCTGTTCCAGGGCTTCAATTCGCACCGGCAATTGTTCCAATTCCCGCCGTTCGTTATGACCGAGCCTGGTGGGCGCGGTTGGTTTTAACGGTTTTTGAACCGGCGTCGATTTGGATTTAATCGTGGAAACCGGAGTCGGCGTGAGCCGTTGCCGTAGCCAGTCGCTATAACCACCCACATATTCCTGAATCCGCCCGCCGCTCTCGAAGACCAGACAACTGGTGACGACATTGTCCAGAAACGCCCGGTCGTGACTGACCAGTAACAGCGTACCGGCATAGTCGAGCAACAGTTCCTCCAGCAGTTCCAGCGTTTCCAGATCGAGGTCATTGGTGGGTTCATCCATGACCAGCAGGTTGGCCGGTTGGCTAAACAGCCGCGCCAGCAGTAACCGGTTGCGCTCGCCGCCGGACAGCGACTTGATCGGCGAACGCACCCGTTGCGGAGTAAACAGAAAATCACCGAGATAACCAATAATATGGCGGCGCTTACCGTTGATCTCGATGGTTTCCCGACCTTCAGCGACGCTGTCCAGCACAGTCTGCTCCGGGTCCAATCGCTCGCGCAATTGATCGAAATAGGCGATTTCGAGCTTGGTTCCCAGTCGGACCTGACCGGCGTCGGGAGTCAGTCGTCCCAACAGCAGATTCAGCAAAGTGCTTTTGCCGGAGCCATTAGGACCAATCAGGCCGATCCGGTCGCCACGAAAAATGCGGGTCGAAAAGTCGCGGATCAGCGGTTCATCGCCCCAGGCGTACTGGAGTTTTTTAGCTTCAATGACCAGCTTGCCGGAGGTTTCCGCCTGTTCCAGGATAAAGTCGGCCTTGCCCGTCACTTCGCGGCGCTGCCGACGATCCTCACGCAAGGCCAGCAACGCTCTGACCCGGCCTTCATTGCGGGTGCGGCGGGCCTTGACGCCCTGTCGAATCCAGGCTTCTTCTTGCGCCAAATTCTTGTCAAATTTGGCGTTATGCCGATCCTCGATTTCGAGCAGCGCGGTCTTCTTCTCCACAAACGCGGCATAATCGCCCGGCCACGAACTCAATATTCCCCGATCCAGCTCCAGCAAGCGGGTCGCCAACCGCTGCAACAGGGCGCGGTCATGGGTCACAAACAGCAACCCGCCGCGAAATTCCAGTAATTCCTCTTCAAGCCACTGAATCGTCTCCAAATCCAGATGATTGGTTGGCTCATCCAGTAACAGCAGGTCCGGTTCGCAGACCAGCGCCCGGCCTAGCAATACCCGCCGTCGCCAACCACCGGATAATTGCGCCAGGGGAGTATCCGCCGGCAATTGCAACCGGCTGACAATGGTTTCGACGCGTTGCTGCCAACGCCAGCCATCCCGCGCTTCCAGCTCATGCTGTAGGCGTTCCATCTGCTGCATTGATTCCGGCGTGTGGTCATGGCTGAGTTGCACCGCCGCCTCGTGGTATTCAGCGAGCAGCGTTCCCAGTCCTTCCAGACCACTGGCGACAATCTCGAACGCGGTCGCAGTCGTGTCTGCCGGCAGTTCCTGGGCCAGGGTGGCGACCCGTAAACCCGGTTGCCGCCAAATGTCGCCACTGTCAGCTTGCAACTCACCGGACAACACCCGCAGCAATGTTGTTTTCCCAGTCCCATTGCGGCCAATCAGACAAACCCGTTCCCCCGGATCGAGTTTTAACTCGGCGTTTTCCAGCAGTTTTTCTGCGCCGAAAGCCATCGATACATGATCGAAACTCAATAATGGCATAGTGAAAACAACTCCTGTTTTATGCGATTTTTAATGGGATTCATCGGCGATGTCGGCTCAATCGTCGTTCCAACCACCGGAACAGCTGCGCCAGACTAAAGCAGAGAAGAAAATACAGCGCTGCTATCGTCAGCCAGACTTCAAACACCCGCCCCGACGACACCGCCAGTTCGGTGCCGGCAAAGGTTAGTTCCTGGATGGAAATCAGTGAAATCAGTGAGGAATCCTTAATCAGTGAAATGAACTGTCCAGCCAGCGGCGGAATCACTTTTTGCACCGCTTGCGGCAGGATGATATGTCCCATGACCCGGCGGGAACGCAAGCCTAGCGCCCAAGCGGCTTCCCATTGGCCTTTTGGAATTGCCTCAATACCGGCCCGGACAATCTCGGCCACATAAGCGCCTTCAAACAGCGCCAGACAAATCAGCCCGGACAGAAAATTTGGCAACAATTCCGGCGATCCAAATAGCCAGGTGATCGTCGACGCAGCAATCGGCCCAGCGTCAGCCATTCGGTCTTCAATGGCCAGCACCGGCATGATCTGGCCGCTGATAAAAAAATAGAAGATGAAAATGAACACCAGCGGCGGGATATTGCGAATCAGTTCGACATAAGTCCGGCTGAGGAGTCGCAGGAACAGGCTGCTGGACACCCGGCAGATCCCCATTACGACGCCAATCAGCGCCGCCAGCAAACTTCCCCAGAACGCCAGGCGGATCGTCGCCAGCAAGCCCTGTCCCAGCAGATTCACTGCCCAATGACCCTGTTCGGCGTCATAGCGGAGGAAATAGCCGGGAATCAGCCGCCAGTTCCAGTGGTAATTAAAGTGGCTATGCGCCCGGTACAGCACATAGCCGATCAAGCCAAAAAAAATCGCCAGAATCAGCGCATCCAGCCAGCCAAAGCGTAATCGATGGGGAGCCACGATTCAGGGGTGTCCAATGCCGCGCATGGGCAGACGGCGCTCCAGCCAACTCACCAGCAGCGATAAACTGGTCGTCAGGATCAAGTACATCACAGCGATGGTGAACCAGAGTTCGAATGTCATAAAGGTGTCGGCAATGAGATTGCGGCCTTCAGTGGTCAGATCAGCGACGGCAATCACGCTGACCAGCGCCGAATGCTTGATCAGGGAAATGGCCAGCCCGGTCAGTGGCGGCAAGACCAGGCGAATGGCCTGGGGCAGAATGACGCAGCGATAAACCATGTAGGGCGAAAGCCCCAGCGCCCGGCCCGCTTCCCACTGACTGCGAGGAAGCGCTTCAATGCCAGCGCGGAAAATTTCGGCCGCAAAAGCGCCTTCAAAAATCGCCAGCGCCAGCACTGCTGCAATAAATCGATCCAGGTCCAGAATCGGGGCGAGAACGAAGTAAACCAGGTAGAGCTGCACTAACAGGGGCGTATTACGGACGATTTCAATATAGATTCGCGCTACAGCGTGTCCGGCCCAGGATGATGTGCGTTGCAGCAAGGCCGCCGCCAGTCCCAGCCCGATGGTCAGTAACAGGCTCCAGCCGGTTAATTTCAGCGTTACGGCGAGTCCGCGCAACAACGGGCCGGGATAAATAACTCCATCGTCAATGCGATAAAAGTACTGCGGGATTCGGTACCACTGCCAGTTATAATGCAAATCGCCGGCTCCCGCGACGATCAACCAGCCCAGTCCGGCCAGCACCGCCAGAAACGCCAGACTGTCGAACAGGGGCCGGCGACGGGATCGAACCGGCTTCATCTGAGCGCCAGCGCCGCTACCGCCAGCATTGCCAGTGGGGGCTGTGTCGCCGATGCCGGACGGGTGATCAAGGTGCTCGCCTTATTATGGGCCACCGATTTTTTCGGGGTCGCCGCCAGGCGCTTCAGCGCCTGCCGGGCTGCCGGGTCAGCCACGCTGCGCCCGGTTTCGTCCAGCAACGCCGCCAGTCGATCCAGAATCAGCGACAGTTTCCGTGGCGAGAAGCCGGTCAGGTCGTCGCCTATTGCCTGTTCCAGCGCCAGTAGCACCGTAATCTTCCCGGCCTTGCTGGAGGCGCCCAGCGAGGCCAGCGCCTGATCCAGAGCACTGAATCCCAACTCGGCGCCCCGAATCAGGTCCGCGAGCATCCCTGCGGTTTCCTGCGGCGTCACCCGGCCATCGTTGAGCCATTGGGTGAAGCCATTCACGCTGTTTTCGCGCTGCGCAGGTTGCGCAACGAGCAGACCTTGCGCCGCCTGCTTCAGTAGCGGGCGGACATCGACCGGTGGCGATAATCCCTGCGCGAGCAGCGCCTGAGTGAAGTCGCGGTAGTAATCGCCCTTGAGATTGCGGCGGCACAG
>JAJHPN010000403.1 GCA_020890855.1 Candidatus Contendibacter sp.
CGACCTGATCCAGTGACGAGGAGCGGGGCAAGGTAGCGGCGTATGGAGCGGATTGCGAACTCATGAAATTTCCTTCAATACGGATCAAAAAATGCCCCTCTCCCGATGAAGGAGAGGGGTTGGGGTGAGGAATCAACCAGGCAAACCCCGGTTTATACGATCAGATGCGTAACAGATAGACCAGCGTTAGCAGCGTTCCGATACCAGCCAGCGCATAGACCACAATGGCGACCAAACCGTCGGCGCGAACCCCGAAGTCATGCACCGTGACCCGGGTCCGGTGCGCGGCGTGCCACAGCGACAACAGGATGATGCCGAAAATCACCAGTTTGCCCAGCCAGTTCGCTGCAAAGGCATGGATGGCGTCATAGGTGAACATATCCATGTTGAAGCGCATGGCCGCGAATAGCGTGACCAGCGCCAGCGCCGGAGTCACAAACGCCGTGACCGTGCCGCCAGCGGCGAACAGGCCCCAGAAGATGGGTTTGTTGGATTTAGCCATGATTCAGACTCCCAGAATCAGCACGATCAGCGAGACCACCGCCCAAAGCGCATAGTGGGCGCCGATAATAATTTTGCCCGGAACGAACTCTTCGCCGCGCTGGATCGGCATCGCCTGCGGGGTGACGTTGAACCAGGTAGTGCTGTGGTAGACCGCCGCGATCAGCACGGACAGGTTGAACAGTACGCCCAGAGGGCTGCCCAGCGCCTGCACAAAGGCGTTGAAAGCATCCGGCCCTTCCGCCAGCCGCTTGAGACCCATGATCAGCAGGAAGGTGTAGGCGAAGATAAACAGGCAGGTGACTTCCCGCGCCATATACCGCTTGTAGCGGGGCTGGGTCAGAAACCAGGAGGTCTTGGACAAGGGGCGAACGTAGGGTTTGTTCATTTTTTCATCCACGGCATCAAGTGCTCTTTGTACCAGTCGATGGTGCTGGCGACCTTGACCTGCTGCAACGCGCCCGCCGGGTCAACGTGCTTGGGACACACCTCGGAGCAGGCCCCGACAAACGAGCATTCCCACACCCCGGTATCGGTGGCGATCACTTCCTGGCGCTGATCCCGCCCGCCATCGCGGGAATCCTGGTTGTAGCGATGCGCCATGGAAATCGCCGCCGGGCCAAGGAATTCCGGCACCAGGCCATACTGCGGACAGGCGGCGTAGCACAGCATGCAGTTGATGCAGAGGGTGTACTGCTTGAATTTTTTCAGTTCCGCCGGCGTCTGCTTGAACTCGCCGGCGCTGATCGGTTTATCTTCCTTGGGAATCAGATACGGCTTGACGCTGGCCAGCTTGGCGATGAAGTCTTCGACCGAGGTGACCAGATCGCGCTCGATGGGGAAATTAGCCATCGGATCGACCCGAATCTGATCGGTGTATTCATGGATGAACGCCTTGCACGCCAGCTTCGGTTCGCCATTGATCATCATCCCGCAACTGCCACAGACCGCCATGTGGCAGGACCAGCGATAACTCAGGGTGGGATCAAGGTTGTCCTTGACGTAGTTCAAGGCGTCCAGCACCACCCATTCGTTCAGGCACGGCACGGAATAGGTCTGATACCGGGGTTCGCTGTCGGTCTCCGGGTTGTAGCGGAGCACCTCCAGTTGGATTTGGCGTTCGCTCATTTTTTGGCTCCTGAGTAATCGCGCACCCCGGGCTGCGATTGGGTAATCACCACATCGAGATATTCGATGCGAGGCGGATCGGTCGGATGGTAGTGAGTCAGCGTGTGCTTGAGCAGGTTCACGTCATCCCGTTCGGTGAAGTCGAGCCGCTGGTGCGCGCCCCGCGATTCCTTGCGATCCCGCGCCCCGACTGTGACCGCCTCGGCGCAATCCAGCATCGATTTCAGTTCCAGCGCTTGCATCAGGTCAGTGTTGTAGACGTGAGTCTTGTCGTGCAGGGCGATGTTGGCGTAACGCTGGCGCAGTTCGGAAATCTTGTCGCACGCCGTCGCCAGTTCCGAACCGGTGCGGTAAATGCCGACGTTGGTTTCCATCGTCTCCATCATCTCTTTCCGCAGCCCGGCGATGGTTTCGGTCCCGTTGGTCTTCTTCATCAGCGCCTCGATCCGGGCTTCCGCAGCCTGCGCCTGGGCCGCCAATGCGGCATCCTTGCTGGCCGGCAATCCGGACTGGATATGCTCAATGGCGCTCAACGCCGCCCGCTTGCCAAACACCAGCAGTTCCGTCAACGAGTTGGAACCGAGCCGGTTGGCGCCGTTGATGCTGACGCAGGCGCATTCGCCAGCGGCAAACAGCCCCGGCAACCGGGTCGCGGCCTTCACGTCGGTATGGATGCCGCCCATCATGTAATGCACCACGGGACGAATCGGGATCGGCTCCTTGACCGGATCCTTGCCGAGATAGCTGATGCACAAATCGCGCACCAGCGGCAACCGCTCGTCGATCTTCTTTTCACCGAGATGGCGCATATCCAGCAACACGCAGTCGCCCCATGGGGTCGAGACAGTGTTGCCCTTCTTCTGCTCGCCCCAGAACGCCTGACTGAGGCGGTCGCGGGGACCAAGCTCCATGGTTTTCAGCACCGGCTGGCCAATTGGGGTTTCCGGCCCCATTCCGTAATCCTGCAAATAGCGGCGACCATGCTTGTTGAACAGCACCCCACCTTCGCCACGGCAGCCTTCAGTCAGCAGAATCCCGTTATTGGGCAGACCGGTCGGATGGTACTGCACGAACTCCATGTCCTTGAGCGGCGTTCCCGCCCGATAGGCCAGCGCCATGCCGTCACCGGTCTTGATATTGCCGTTGGTGGTGAACGGGAACATCTTGCCCCCACCGCCTGCGGCGATGATCACCGCCTTGGCCTGGAACTGCTTCATCTGGCCGCTGCGAATTTCCAGCGCGGTCAAGCCCTGGCAGCGCCCGTCCTCGACCAGCAGATCAGTGGCGTAATACTCATCAAAACGCTGGATGCTCGGATACTTGAGCGAGGTCTGAAACAGGGTGTGCAGAATGTGGAAGCCGGATTTGTCGGCGGCGAACCAGGTGCGCTTGATTTTCATCCCGCCGAACGGCCGCACGGCGACCGATCCATCAGGTTCACGGCTCCACGGACAGCCCCAATGCTCCAGTTGGGTCAGTTCCTTGGGCGCTTCCTGGATGAAATACTCGACGGCGTCCTGATCGGACAGCCAGTCGCCGCCGCCCACCGTGTCGCCAAAATGCAGGGCCATACTGTCATCCGACTTGATGACGCCGGCGGCGCCGCCTTCCGCCGCGCAAGTGTGGCTACGCATGGGATAAACTTTTGAAATCAGTGCGATGCGAAGTTTTGGATCAGCTTCGGCCAAGGCGATGGCGGCTCTTAGCCCCGCGCCCCCCGCACCGACGATTGCGATATCGGTCTTGACGATCTCCACTCTTCCCGCTCCTCGGCTTGATGCCTATTTTGGATTTAATTGAGACTTACGCGAGTAATCATATCGGATTGATCGCCGAAATATACCCCGCCGGTTACTGGGTTATGAGCTATTAGTAGAAGGTGGGCGCTCTCCAGAGCGAATGATTGAGCGGCTGTCGAACGCCGCC
>JAJHPN010000163.1 GCA_020890855.1 Candidatus Contendibacter sp.
GCTTGAGTATGCGTCGTCGCAATAGACAAACTACCACGACGGTCATCACGATATTCCTCAGCCAATATCTGAATATTATTCACCTCACGTAAGATACTTTCAGCCTTAACAAGAATCTGACGACCTACCGGAGTCACTTCAGTCAAGTGCTTACCATTGCGGCTAAACAATTCAAGACCTAATTCTTCCTCAAGCAAACGCAATTGCTTACTAATCCCGGGCTGAGAGGTATACAAACTTTCCGCCGCCATTGAAATGTTAAGATGATTGCGAACAATCGCTATCAAATAACGTAACTGTTGCAATTTCACAACAAAATTCGCCTAAATGGATCAGTCGCCAAATATAGCTCTAGGTAATGCGCCGCACTGGAAGCCCAACTAAAATCACACCGCATTGCCTGATATTGAACTCGCCGCCAAGCTGAACGATCGCTATATAACAACAAAGCCCTCAACAAACAGGCCAACAACTCTGAACGATTGGCATTTTCAAAAACAAAACCAGTTGCAGTACCATCCAACAAACTCCGCGGAGTCGTATCCACCACCGAATCTGCTAAACCACCAGTACGACGAACCACTGGCAACGTTCCATAGCGCATACTATACATTTGATTCAACCCACACGGTTCAAATCGTGAAGGCATCAAAAATAAATCCGCACCTGCTTCAATTAAATGCGCCAGCTCTTCATTATAACCAACAGCGACACCGACACGGCCAGGATGATTTTCAGCCAATGCCCGCCATTGCGCCTCATAATTCTTATCACCACTCCCTAACACCACAAATTGCAACGGCTGCTCAAGAAGCTCCTCCACAATACCGAGAATTAAATCAACCCCTTTCTGATAAGTCAAACGAGTAACCAGAGCCAACACCGGCAAATCCGGTTCAAAATCCAACATCATACGCACCTGCAATATTCGCTTATTTTCTGCTTTTCCATATAAATCATCAACATCATAATGAGCTGGCAAATACAAATCGGTTCCAGGATTCCAGCGAGAAGCATCAATCCCATTCAAAATACCAGTTAATCGATCACGACAATCAACCAGCAGCCCTTCCAGACCAAAACCAAATTCCGGCGTCTGAATCTCGATTGCATAACTGCGACTCACCGTCAAAATTCGATCAGAATAATAAAGCCCCCCTTTGAGATACGAAATATGACCATAAAACTCAACACCATGATGATGAAAGCAGGACCAAGGCAACCCCAACGCCGGCATCAAATCTGGCGAAAAATTACCTTGAAACGCCAAATTATGAATACTTATCACCGAACGCGCACGCGCCTGAGGATCATACGCCAGATAAACCGGCGCCAACCCAGTCTGCCAATCATTACAATGCACAATATGAGGCCGCCAACCATCTAGACCAGCACCACTGCCGAACAACGCCGCCACCTTGGACAACACTGCAAACCGCAACGCATTATCAAACCAGTCATGGCCATTCTCATCAACATAAGGCCCACCCGAACGCTCATACAAAGCCGGGCAATAAATTACATAAACCGGAGTTAACGCACCAGGAGCTGCTTCCGGCAATATTCCTCGAAATAGCTGAACCGGTTCTAAATCAGACAACACTGGAAACGATCCAGTCACCGGACAACCTTCAATCCGTTCAATCACACCGGAATACCCCGGCATTAACAACCGGGCGTCAACACCTAACTGACACAGCGTAGAAGGCAAAATACTACTAACATCACCCAAACCACCAGTTTTAGCTAAAGGATACACTTCAGAAGTTACATATAACACCCGCAACGGTTCTTCACTCATCAGGACTTTGCTCCACGAATCGCCGAATGCGGCCTCAACACAATACCGGCTAATGGCGGCAAGTTCACCAACAACGAACAAGGTTGACCCATACAAAAAATCGGCGCCGCATAAAGATCATCGTTGATCATCCCACCGCCACCATAGCTACTAGCATCAGAATTAATTACTTCCTGATAAAGACCCAACAACGGCACGCCTACCTGATAACCTATACGACTAGTCGCAGCAAAATTAAGAATAACAATAATCGGGCAAGATTCACTACCCCCACGTCGCAGGTAAACCGCAACAGATTGGGCAGCATCATGACAATCTAACCACTCAAACCCTTCCTGAACAAACTCCTGCTCATACAAACCAACTATAGAACGATACAAATGATTCAGATCACGAATCAACCGTTGAACGCCACGATGTTCTACCTGAGCAAGCAATTCCCAATCCAGCATCCCAGCATGATCCCACTCCCGCTCCTGGGCAATCTCATTGCCCATAAACAAGAATTTTTTTCCGGGATAAGTCCACATATACAGATAAAGTAACCGCAAATTGGCAAAACGTTGCCGACGATCTCCCGGCATTCGCGTCAACAAAGAGCCTTTACCATGCACCACCTCATCATGAGATAAAGGTAACATAAAGTTTTCAGTAAAAGCATACAGCAAACCAAAAGTCAACAGCTCCTGATGATGACGACGCAACGCTGGATCAATCATCAAATATTCTAAAGTATCATGCATCCAACCCATGTTCCATTTCATACCAAAACCGAGCCCACCCATCCATGACGGTCGAGTCACCAGCGGCCAAGCCGTCGATTCCTCGGCAATCATTAATACCCCTGGATGACGACGATGAATAATCTCATTTAACTCACGGAGAAAAGCAATTGCCTCCAAATTCTCATTACCACCAAAAGGATTAGGCGCCCACTCGCCAGAATCACGGGCATAATCAAGATACAACATAGAAGCAACCGCATCGACTCTTAAACCATCCAAATGACATTCTTCTAACCAGAAACAAGCGCTAGCCAACAGAAAATTCTTAACCTGATTTCGGCCATAGTTAAAAACCAATGTCCCCCAGCCGCGATGCTCACGCCGAGCAGGATCTTCATGCTCATAAAGATAAGCGCCATCAAACTGGGCCAAACCATGATCATCCTTGGGAAAGTGACCAGGCACCCAGTCAAGAATGACGCCAATACCCGCCTGATGACAATAATCCACAAAATATCGAAGATCGTTAACAGCGCCATGACGACTGGTTGGGGCAAAATAACCGGTCGGCTGGTAGCCCCAAGAAGCATCCAGCGGATGTTCGGTAATCGGCATCAATTCAATATGAGTAAAACCCAAAGCACTCACATAAGCCACCAACCGTTGGGCCAAGTCGGCATAACTCAGATAACCACCCTGCTCACTACGCTGCCAAGAACCCAAATGTACTTCATAAACCGTCAATGGTGCCCGGGTCCAGTCCTGCCGTCGTCGTCGCGCCATCCAGACTTCATCTCGCCAAGCATAAGCCGCATTATCAACAATAATAGATGCAGTTGCGGGCCGCCGCTCAAACCCCCGACCATAGGGATCAATCTTGCACAACAGATCATCCATCTCATGAGGACAAATCTCAAACTGGTAACGCATCCCAATCACTGCATCAGGAATGAATAACTCCCAAACACTGCCGCGCCGCCTTAATAAGTGCCGACGTCCATCCCAATTATTGAAATCACCCACCACGCTGACTCGGCGAGCATTAGGCGCCCAAACCGAAAACAACACCCCAGCAATACCATTCACCACCCGCCCATGAGCACCTAATACCCGATAAGCATGCAAATGGCGGCCTTCATTAAACAAATGCAAATCATACAAACTCAGTTGGGGGGCAAAGCTATAAGGATCATAAGCAACGAATTCCTGACCAGCACCATCAATCCAAGCCAACCGATAATGCATGGGCAAGCATTTGGCAAGCCCTCGCCACTCAAAAACGTCAGTATCGGCAACCTGCTGTAATGGTTGATCAATATCGAACAGCCAAACCTGCCGAGCGCCAGGCAACAGCGCCCAGACAATCACTTGGTCACCGGAACCATGACGTCCTAACAGCGCAAACGGATCGGGATGACGCCCTTCATGCAGCAGAATAGCGTCGCTCATTGCGCCAACTGAGAAAACTGGATTTTGAAGTTCATCATTATGATCAGGACAGCTCATCAGGGAAGCCAATGATCGCGACTATCTAGCAATCGGGTGGCAAAAAAACGCATTAGTCCTACTATATAGAGGTTTCGAACACCTGTTCGCGGTTCGCACCAGACTACCTAACCCAGCGCATGGTAGATCACCACCCAACAAGGACCTCGAACCTGAAACTGAAAAAGCATAGCAAAGAGAGGCACCAAACGCATGAGCGCCATCATCACTTCGCGGTTCGTCAGCCGCTTGACCCGGGATACGCTGGCGCTGATTTTGGCAGGCGGACGCGGTACCCGGCTGAAACACTTGACTCTTTGGCGAACAAAACCAGCCACCCCCTTTGGCGGAAAATACCGAATCATTGATTTTCCGCTCTCCAACTGCATCAATTCCGGGATTCGACGAGTCTGTGTCCTGACCCAGTACAAAGCCCACTCATTAATCAAACATATTCAGCGCGGCTGGGGATTCCTGCGCGGCGAGTTCGGTGAATTCGTAGAATTACTACCCGCACAACAACGACTAAACGAGGAGTCATGGTACAAAGGCACCGCAGATGCCGTTCATCAAAATCTGGATATCATCCGCAGCCACGATCCAAAATTTGTGCTGATCCTAGCGGGTGATCATATTTACAAGATGGATTACGGCCCGATGCTGGCCCATCATGTTGAGCACGAAGCAGACGTGACCATTGGCTGCGTGGAAGTGCCACAAGAACGGGCACAGGAATTTGGCGTATTAACCCTGAACGAGCGGGATGAAGTGATTGGTCTGGTCGAAAAGCCGCAGACGCCGGAAACCCTGCCGGGACGAGACAACGTATCACTGGCTTCGATGGGCATTTACATTTTTAGCACTGAATTCCTGTACCAGCAACTGGCCAAAGATGCCCGGCGGGAAGAATCGCAACATGATTTTGCGCGAGACATCTTACCCCGGCTACTCGGAAAAAACCGGGTATTTGCCTATCCATTCCACGACGTGCAAACCAAAGCACAGAATTATTGGCGCGATGTTGGCACAGTGGACGCCTTCTGGGAAGCTAACATGGAGCTGGTCGGCATCGACCCGGAACTGGACCTCTACGATGATCGCTGGCCTATCTGGACTTACCAGGATCATGCGCCACCCGCCAAATTTGTGTTTGACGATGAAGATCGACGTGGGATGGCGGTAGACTCAATGATCGCGGATGGTTGCATCATTTCCGGAGGTTATGTCAATCATTCCATGCTCTTTCAGCGGGTACAAGTTCATTCCTATGTCAAATTACGCGATGCGGTCGTCTTGCCAGGCACCGATATTGGCCGCAATTCCCGACTGCAGCGAGTCATTATGGAGCGTGGCTGCATGATTCCACCAGGGACCGTCATTGGCGAGAACCCCGAAGAAGACGCCCGGCGCTTCCATCGCACAGAAAAAGGCGTGGTGCTGGTAACCCCGGAAATGCTCGGGCAAGAGTTTCACCACGGCAGCTAAGGAAAAAGACCCTGCCGATTTTCCAACCTTAACATTCTGACTGACCACCAATCTGGAGTATCCCATGAAGGAAATTTCGCCCTTATCCCGCCGCCGCGCCGGGGTGCTGTTGCATCCGACTTCGCTGCCAGGCGGCTACGGGAATGGCGATCTGGGGGCCGACGCCTACCGGTTCGTGGATTTCATCGCGGCTTGTGGCTTTAGCGTCTGGCAAACCTTGCCGCTGGGACCGCCACACGATGATCTATCGCCCTATTCGGCGCAGTCGGTCCATGCCGGCAATCCCCGATTAATTGCCCTGGAGCCGCTGATTGAAGCCGGCTGGTTAAGGGCGGACAGCGGTCCGCAAGGTAACGAGGACGGGTGGGCCTACCGGCAACGGCGACTGGTTGAAGCTCGCCGCGGCTTTCAAGCGCAGGGAGGCGTTGAGCAAACGGCTTATCAGGCCTTTCTGCGTCAGCAGGGCTACTGGCTGGATGACTATGCGCTATACCAGGCCATCCGCATGGCGTATAGCCGGCAGGCCTGGTTTGACTGGTCGCCCGAGTTGCGGGATCGACAACCAACGGCGCTGTCCAAGGCGCGACGGCAATATGGCGAAACCTTGGCGCAATGCCAGTTTGAACAGTTCCTGTTTTACCAGCAGTGGGGAAAACTCAAGCAGTACGCTAATGAGCGCGGGATTCTAATCTTCGGCGATATTCCCCTGTTTGTTGGTTACGATAGCGCCGATGTATGGTCTCGACGAAATGAATTTCTGCTGGATCGTCAAGGCGGACGGGAAGTTGTCGCTGGGGTTCCCCCTGATTATTTCTCCGCCGATGGTCAATTGTGGGGCAATCCGCATTACGATTGGGAGCCGATGAAAAAAGACGGATTTCAGTGGTGGAAAGAGCGAATTCGCACCCAGTTAACGCAATTTGATTTATTGCGAATTGACCATTTTCGGGGATTGGAAGCCTATTGGGAAATTCCGGCCAGCGCTAAAACAGCGGTCAAAGGATGCTGGAAACCAGCGCCAGGTGACGCCTTGTTCAAGGCGCTAAAAACAGAATTTGGAACACTCCCGCTCGTCGCTGAGGATTTAGGCATTATTACCCCGGAAGTAGAAGCGCTGCGCGATGATCATGATTTTCCGGGAATGAAGGTATTGCATTTTGCCTTTGGCGGAAAAGCAGATAATCCCTATCTGCCTCATAATCATGTGATCAACGCCGTGGTGTACACCGGCACTCATGATAACAATACAACGCTGGGCTGGTTCAACGAGCTCGATAAAAATACTCGCGCCCATCTGTTCGACTACTTGGGTGGCGGGCCGGAACAAATGCCGGGGTTGCTGGTGTGTGCGGCGTTTGCTTCCGTGGCGCGGCTAGCAGTAGTCCCATTACAAGATGTGCTGGCGCTTGGCGGCGAACACCGGATGAATCAGCCAGGCATTGCCAATGGCTGCTGGCGCTGGCGATACAGTTGGGATCAGGTAGGAGTGGAAGTGGTGGGACGTTACCGGCATTGGCTGGAGCTGTATGGACGAGTCTGATCGTCAAGTTAAAGTCGGGGTAAAAACCTGGGCCTTTAATCTTTCCATATGTTCCGTAGATAAAAGGGTTAAGCGTTGATCATGCGAGCAGACGAATGCAGACCCATTGATGTAAAATCGTTGTGGACTGCTATAACAGCCGTACGAGACAAAGCGCCTCTCATTCACAATATCACCAACTTCGTCGTGATGAATAATACCGCCAATGCGCTACTCGCTATTGGCGCATCGCCGGCCATGATCCATTCCGCCGATGAGGTGGAAGATTTCGTGGCCATCAGTCAGGCGTTGGTTGTTAATATCGGGACACTGGATTCCGGACTCATTGCCGCTTGCAAGCTGGCGGTCATGCGGGCGTCTGCGGTCGGCGTGCCGTGGATTCTCGATCCAGTCGGCGCAGGAGCCACCTCTTATCGGCGACTGGCGGCTAACGTTCTATCCCGGTTGAAACCTGCGGTGATTCGCGGCAATGGTTCGGAAATTCTGACGCTGGCGCAGCAAGCAGGAGAGGGCAGGGGCGTGGATAGCCTGCATGGCGCGGAAACCGCGTTAGTTGCAGCGCAGCGCCTGGCGAAAAACACGGGAGCAGTTGTCGCCGTCACCGGCGCAGTGGATTATGTGACCGATGGCGCCCGGATCATCGCCATCCATAATGGGCATCGATTGATGGCGCGAGTGACCGGACTCGGTTGCTCCGCAACAGCAGTCATTGGAGCATTTCTGGGGGTAGAGTCGAACGCTTTTACCGCAACCGTGGCAGCGCTGACGTTGTTTGGCGTAGCGGGAGAGATCGCGGCAGAGCAGTCGCCGGGGCCGGGAACCTTGCAGGTGGCGCTCCTGGACATGCTGTATACGCTGAAGGAGTCAATATTTAGCCAACGAGCGCTGGTAAAACCCTATTTTATTGAGTGAAAAATTCGGGAATATCGGCGACTGTAGCGACCTTGCGGGAAGGTTAAAGGTCAGAAGTCCATTCTTTCCTTTAACCTTTTCTTTCAACTTTTTTCAAACCGGCAATTCTGAACTGCCCATCAGAAATTCATCCACCGCCCGGGCGCACTGCCGGCCTTCACGAATGGCCCAGACCACCAAAGATTGTCCACGGCGCATATCTCCGGCGCTAAAGACTTTGTTCAAAGAAGTCTGGTAATCATTGGTCTCGGCGCGAATGTTGCCGCGTTCATCCAGCGCTACGCCCAATTCGCGTAACATCCCTTCATGAATCGGGTGGACAAAACCCATCGCCAATAGCACCAAATCCGCCTTGATTGTAAACTCGCTATTCGGCGTCTCCAGCATGGTCTGTCGGCCATTTACGGTTTGCCATTCCAGCCGGGAAACCCGAAGGGCGGTAATTTGACCGTTGGTTCCGACAAAGGCTTTAGTCGTGATTGCCCAATCACGCTCGCAGCCTTCTTCATGTGATGAGGAGGTACGCAACTTCATCGGCCAATTCGGCCAACTGAGCAGCTTGTTTTCATGTAATGGCGGCTTGGGCATGATCTCTAACTGAGTCACGGAACAAGCTCCCTGCCGAATCGAAGTCCCCACGCAATCAGAACCGGTATCCCCGCCGCCAATCACCACGACGTGTTTATCCGTCGCCAAAATCTCGGTGTCCGGCATGATTTTTTGCCCAGAAACTCGGCGATTTTGCTGAGTCAAAAAATCCATCGCGTAGTGAATACCACACAATTCCCGGCCTGGCGCATTCAGATCACGGGGCAATTCTGACCCCCCGGCCAGCACAATGGCATTAAACTCGGCCAGCAATTGGCGGGCGGAAATATCAACGCCAACGTAATTATTAGGTCGGAACTCGACGCCTTCAGCCTGCATCTGCGCCAGACGGCGGTCAATCAACACCGTTTCCAGCTTAAAATCAGGAATGCCGTAACGCAGCAAGCCACCGATTCGGTCATTTTTCTCGAAGACCACGATTTGATGACCCGCGCGCGCCAGTTGTTGCGCACAAGCCAACCCGGCAGGACCAGAACCCACTACAGCCACCCGTTTGCCGGTGCGATGCGCGGCAATCTGCGGCGTGACCCAACCTTCCGCCCAGCCTTTGTCAATGATCGCACACTCGATGTCCTTAATCGTGACCGGCTGATCATTGAAATTAAGCGTGCAGGAGGCTTCACAGGGCGCGGGACAAATGCGGCCAGTAAACTCCGGGAAATTATTGGTGGAATGTAGAACATCCAGCGCCTCACGCCAATTGCCTCGATACACCAAATCGTTCCAGTCGGGAATGATGTTATGCACTGGACAGCCGCGATGGCAATAGGGAATGCCGCAATCCATACAACGGGCGGCTTGCTCGCGCACCTTCGGTTCCGGCAATGGAATCACAAAATCACAGAAGTGTTTGACTCGCTCTCCAACTGGCGCGTAGCCATGATCGTCACGAGCGATTTCCAGAAAACCTGTGGGTTTACCCATTACTCTTTAACCTTTTTTTAGTCTTGAATCTGCATTCACGCCGCAACGCCGATTTTGTCAGCACTCTGTGCGGCACGGGCTTTTTGCATATCCTGCAACGCCCGCCGGTAATCCAGCGGCATGATCTTGACGAATTTTGGCAACAGTTCGCGCCAGTGTTCCAGCACCCGCTGCGCCGGCGCGCTGCCCGTGTAAACCGCATGGCGGGCCACTAGAATCTGCAAGCGCAGAGCGTCATGGCGCAACAGGTCGTCAGGGAGTTGCCTCTCGGCCAAAGTCCGCCAATCATCGCGCAACACCGCCACCTTCAGCGATTCTTCGGCGTCATTGAGCGGCTCCAGCGCGACCATCGCCCGATTGGCATGGCGAGCGAAGTCGCCGGCTTCATCGAACACATAGGCGATGCCGCCGCTCATTCCGGCAGCAAAATTGCGTCCAGTGAGTCCCAGCACCACCACTATGCCGCCGGTCATGTATTCGCAGCCGTGATCGCCGACGCCCTCAACCACCGCCAGCGCCCCGGAATTCCGCACCCCGAATCGTTCGCCGGCGACGCCTCGAAAATAGCATTCGCCGGCAATCGCGCCATATAGCACGGTGTTGCCAACGATGATGTTGTCTTCAGCCCGCAAGCGGCTGTCCGGGCCGGGGTAGATGATGATCCGCCCACCGGACAGGCCCTTGCCGACATAATCGTTGGCTTGACCCGCCAGATCGAGCGTTACGCCCCGCGCCAGGAATGCGCCGAAACTCTGACCGGCGGTGCCGTTCAGGCGAATATGAATGGTGTCATCGGGCAGTCCGGTATGGCCGTAGCGCCGGGCAATCTGGCCGGACAACATTGCGCCGGTAGTGCGGTCGGTGTTGCGAATCGGGCTGTCAATCCGCACCGGCTGGCGGGATTCCAGCGCCGGCATGGCCTGAGCGATGAGGCGGTGATCGAGAACGCCATCCAGACCGTGATTCTGTTCTTCGCAGTGATAGACAGCGATCCCGGGCGCAGCCGGCGGAATCGCCAGCAACCGGCTAAAATCGAGTCCCCGCGCTTTCCAATGGTGAATGGCGCGGCGCATATCCAGCCGGTCAGCGCGGCCAATCATTTCGTCAAAGGTGCGGAAGCCCAGTTGCGCCATCAGTTCCCGGACTTCCTGCACCAGGAAGGTGAAGAAGTTGATGACATGAGCGGGCTGGCCAGGGAAGCGTTTCCGCAATTCAGCATCTTGCGTGGCGACGCCGACCGGGCAGGTGTTGAGGTGGCATTTCCGCATCATCACGCAGCCAGCGGCGATCAATGCGCCGGTGCCGAAGCCAAAGCTGTCCGCGCCGAGCAATGCGCCAATGATGACATCGCGGCCTGTCCGCAGCCCCCCGTCAACCTGCACTTCAATCCGCCCACGCAGGGCATTGCGAACCAGGGTTTGATGGGTTTCGGCCAGCCCGATTTCCCACGGCGATCCGGCATTCTGGATTGAGGTCAGCGGACTGGCGCCGGTGCCGCCGTCTTCACCGGAAATGGTGACGTGATCGGCATGGGCCTTGGCGACCCCGGCGGCAACCGTGCCGACCCCGATTTCGGAAACCAGCTTGACGCTGATCTCCGCCTTGGGATTAACGTTTTTCAGGTCGAAGATCAGTTGCGCGAGATCTTCAATGGAATAAATGTCATGGTGCGGCGGCGGCGAGATCAGGCCGACACCGGGAGTAGAATGGCGCACCCGGGCGATCCAGTCATTGACCTTGTGGCCCGGTAACTGGCCGCCTTCGCCGGGTTTGGCGCCTTGGGCCATCTTGATTTGCAGCATGTCGGCGTTGACCAGATATTCAGTAGTCACCCCGAAGCGGCCGGAAGCCACCTGCTTGATCGCCGAGCGAATCGAATCGCCGTTATCCAGCGGGATATAGCGGGCCGGGTCTTCGCCACCTTCGCCGGTATTGGAGCGCGCGCCCAGCCGGTTCATGGCAATAGCCAAGGTGGTGTGCGCTTCCCAGGAAATCGAGCCAAACGACATCGCGCCAGTGGCCAGCCGCTTGACGATCTCCGCCGCTGGCTCCACTTCATCCAGCGACAGCGGTTGCCCGACAAAGCGGAACTCGAACAGTCCGCGCAGGTTGCGGAGATGATCACGCTGATCGTTCATGGCCCGACTGTAGTTTTTGAACTGCTCATCATCGCCGGAGCGAACCGCGTGTTGCAGCAGAGAAATGGTTTCCGGGGTCCAGGCGTGTTCCTCGCCGCGCAGCCGGTAAGCCAGTTCGCCGCCGACATCAAGGGCGTTGCGGTAGAGCGGGGCGTTGCCGAAGGCTTGCCGATGCCGGCGCACAGTCTCGCGGGCGATTTCATTAAGACCGATACCTTCGATCACGCCCTGAGTGCCGGTGAAGTAGCGATCAATAAACTCACTGGCCAGGCCGACCGCCTCGAAAATTTGCGCCCCGCAATAGGACTGGTAGGTGGAAATGCCCATCTTGGACATGACCTTGAGAATACCCTTGGCAATGGCCTTGGTGTAATGTTCATGGGCTTCGGTTTCGGTCAGCTTCTGCGGCAGGTGGGCGAGCGAAGCGGACAGGGTGTCAAGCGCCAGCCACGGGTTAATCGCTTCCGCGCCATAGCCGGCCAACAGGCAGAAGTCGTGAACCCGCTTGACCTCGCCAGTTTCTACTACCAACCCGACTTCGGTGCGGAGCCCAGCCCGGCTGAGATGATGATGGACGGCAGCGGTCGCAAGCAGGGCGGGAATGGCGATGTAATCCGCATCGAGGGCGCGATCCGACAGAATCAGGATGTTGTAGCCGCGCCGCACCACGTCATTGGCTTCACGGCACAGATTTTCCAACGCCCGGGCCATGCCGTCAGCGCCGCGATCCACCGGGTAGCACATGCTCAGGGTGGCGGTGCGAAAGGCTTTATCGACATGGTATTCGATGCGGCGAATCCGCTCCAGATCGACGTTGTCGAGAATCGGGCGCTTGACTTCCAGGCGCTTGTGCGCCCCGCCGCTGTCCAGATCGAGCAGATTGGGGCGCGGGCCGATGAACGAGACCAGCGACATCACCAGTTCTTCGCGGATCGGGTCAATCGGCGGGTTGGTGACCTGGGCGAATTTCTGCTTGAAGTAGTCATAGAGCAGTTTAGGACGGTCGGAGAGGACCGCCGGCGGAATATCGCGGCCCATCGATCCAATCGGGTCTTCGCTGGTGAGCGCCATCGGGGTGAGGAACAGGCGGACATCTTCCTGGGTGTAGCCGAAGGCCTGTTGCCGGTGCAGCAGCGTCTGGGCATCGGGCGCCATCGGGCCGACTTCGGCGGGCAGGTCTCTCAGGTGAATCTGGGTGGCGTCGAGCCAGGTTTGATAAGGATGCGCCGAGGCCAGTTGCTCCTTGATTTCGTCATCGTCGATGATCCGGCCCTGTTCGAGGTCGATCAGCAGCATTTTTCCGGGCTGCAAGCGCCATTTCTTGACGATCTTTTCTTCCGGGATCGGCAGAACGCCCATTTCCGAGGACATGATCACCTGATCGTCGCTGGTGACCAGATAGCGGGCGGGGCGCAGGCCGTTGCGATCCAGGGTCGCGCCGATCCGGCGACCGTCGGTGAAGGCAATCGCGGCGGGGCCGTCCCACGGTTCCATCAGCGCAGCGTGGTATTCGTAAAAAGCGCGGCGCTGCGGGTCCATCAGCGGGTTGTCCGACCAGGCTTCCGGCACCATCAGCATCATGGCGTGCGGCAGCGAGTAGCCGCCGGCCAGCAGCAGCTCCAGGGCGTTATCGAAGGTGGCGGAGTCGGAGGCGCCATCGCCGATCAGCGGCCACAGCTTGTCGAGGTCCGCGCCCATGAGTTTTGACGTCATGTTGTGGCGGCGGGCCAGCATCCAGTTGATGTTGCCGCGCAGGGTGTTGATTTCGCCGTTGTGGCAGAGATAGCGGAACGGCTGGGCCAGCGCCCAGGTGGGAAAGGTGTTGGTGGAGAAGCGTTGATGGACCAGCGCCAGCGCCGATTCCATCCGGGGATCGCGCAATTCGGGATAGTAGACGCCGATGTTGCGGGCCAGAATCATGCCCTTGTAAATGATGGTCCGGGCTGACAGCGAGGCGATGTAGAACTGCTGGCGGCCAATCAGATCCCGATTCCAGATGGTGATGTGAGTCTGCTTGCGGATGACGAACAGCTTGCGCTCAAAGGCGTCGCCATCGGGGCAGTTGGCGCCGCGCTTGATGAAGATTTGGCGAATCACCGGTTCCGAGGGGCGAACGCTGCGGCCCAGGCAGGAGTTGTCGGTGGGTACGTCACGCCAGCCGAGCAGGATTTGGCCTTCGGCGGCAATGGCGCGCTCCAGGGTGGTTGCACTTTCAGCGCGGGTGTGCAAGTCGCGGGGCAGGAAGACCATGCCGACGGCGTAATCGCCGGGTTCGGGCAGTTCGATGCCAAGGCTGACGCCTTCGGCCCGCAGGAAGCCGTCGGGGATTTGCAGCAGGATGCCAGCGCCGTCGCCCGCCAGCGGATCAGCGCCGACTGCGCCGCGATGGCTGAGATTACTGAGGATTTCAAGCCCTTGCCGAATCGGCTGATGACTTTTACGGTTCTTGATATCGACGACGAAGCCGATGCCGCAAGCATCGTGTTCGTTGCGTGGGTCGTAGAGACCTTCGGCGGGGGGCAGGTGGGCAATACTCATCCAATCATTCCTCAATCAGGGCAGGTCAAGGGTTAAAGGTTAAAGGTTAAAGGTCAAAGGTTAAAGAGTAAGCGGGCCACTGTTTGAACTTTAGGCTCTGGGTCATCCCGCTGAATGCTAGTGGTGAAGCCCTAACCACCCGCCCGCGACCTGCGAGTTGCTGAATGGACGGTCAGGAAAAATCAGCAAGAGATCCGGCGTTGCGGGAAAAGGCTCAATGAATGGTGCGTTGACCACGCCCCCGATTGCCGAGGGCATGATGGACCCGGTTAAATCCCGACGGGGTGAGGCATCGATTGAGGAATAGCGGGCGTTGGTTACCGGGCGGCTTTACGATGGTCGATGACCCGTACGGCTTTACCTTCGGAACGGGGCAGATCCCCGGTGCGGCGAACCACAACCCGGGCTGATACGCCGATGAAATCCTTGATGTCTTTCTGCGCCTTGTGACCGACCCGCTCCATTGCTTCCTGGCCTTGAGCCACCAGCGGCGGACTGCCTTCGACATTGACGACCAGGGTGTCAAGATTGCCTTCGCGGAACACTTCGAGCTGATAAAACGGCGACAGGGTTTCGGTCTGCATCAGAATCGCTTCGACCTGAGTGGGGAAGACGTTGACTCCACGAATAATCAGCATGTCGTCGGTGCGTCCGGTGACCCGCTTCATACGGACGTGGGTGCGACCGCAGCGGCAGGGGGCCGGATCGAGGGTGGACACATCGCGGGTGCGATAGCGGATGACCGGAAAGGCTTCCTTGGTCAGGGAGGTGATGACGATTTCGCCCGGTTCGCCGTAGGGAATCGGCTGACCGGTGTC
>JAJHPN010000194.1 GCA_020890855.1 Candidatus Contendibacter sp.
TGCTTGCCGCAACTGAGCGCCAGATCGCGCACCACGCGGGGAAACTTGGCCCAGATATTGTTGATAGGCTGCATCCGGGTCCGCATGATGCCTTCCTGGAGTTCGCTGGTAATCAGGTTCAGGCGTTGCGACGCTGCTTGCAGGGGCGGGTTTTCCTGGAGGATGGTGTATTCGAGAATCTGGTTGCGGGCCAGCACCAGTTCGCCGACCAGGTTCATCAGTTTGTCGAGCAACGGCACATCAACCCGGATCGAACTGTCCGCAATCGCTGGTGGATTGGCCGACGGAGCGGGGGGGGCGGCTAGCCGTTCAGGGATAACGGGAGCCGGTTCGGGAGATGCAGCGACTGATGCGCTGACGGCGGGCGGCGCGGGCGGCGGTTGTGGCGCGGTGGGAGCGATGACCGGCGCGGGCGGCGGTTGTGGCGCGGTGGGAGCGATGACCGGCGCGGGCGGCGGTTGGGCGGCAACCGGTTGATCGATAGCGACGGGCAGCGGCGCGGCTTCAACAGCAGGCAACGCAGGCGGAGGAGCGGCATCGCCTTCCTTGAGGCGGTGGAGGGTTTCGATCAGGGCCGGATAGCTTTCTTCGCCATCACCCTCGGTGCGTTCGACTTCGCCGAGCATGGTGCGAACAGCGTCGAGCATCGCCAGCAGGGCGGTTGCGATTTCCTGGTTGAAGCTGAGCTTGCCGTCCCGTAGCAGCGACAGCAGGTTTTCACCGGCGTGAGCCAGCTTTTCCAGACGATTAAAGCCGAGAAAACCACAGGTGCCCTTGATGGTGTGAACCGTGCGGAAAATACTGGCAAGCGTGTCCCGGTCGTCGGGGTTTTGCTCAAGGGTGACGAATTTGGTGTCAAGCTGATCGAGGCCCTCCAGGCTTTCGGTCAGAAACTCTTTGATGATTTCGTCCATTGCCGCAGGGTCGCTTCAGACGGTCGTCCGGGGTTCCGCACTTTAGAGGCAATTCTAGTTGAGTCAGGTCGGAAATGTTAGGAGGGCGGACCACGGAGACCGCAGCAAGGGGGCGCTGGCGACCAGGCCGGTTCCGGCCAAAAATTCCAGCGGGATGGAGTTTCTGCCGTGCGCAATACTTTGAATGCGGTTTATATCGACCGACTTGATTATTGCATTGATAATGTGCAAAAAATCATCGGCATCCTGGTCAAGATGGTCAATTCCGGAAGCGTGAAGACGCGCACCGCCACAACCAACCGATGAGTTTGAACCCATCCATACCGCGCCCCGCGCTTTTGAGAATCCTGCCATGTTCACTGGTATTATCACTGCAATGGGAACCCTCACCGCGATCCAGCCGCGCAGCGGCGATGTCCGCCTGCGAATCGCCACCGGCAAACTGGATTTGCGCGATGTGCAGCTTGGCGACAGCATCGCGGTCAGCGGGGTCTGCCTGACCGCCGTAGAATTGCCCGGCGACGGGTTCTGGGCCGATGCCTCCCGCGAGACTTTGGAGCGCACCATCCTCGGCGAGGCGGCGCCCGGCATGACGGTCAATCTGGAAAAAGCGCTGACGCCCACCACCCGGCTCGGCGGCCATCTGGTCAGCGGCCACGTTGACGGCATTGGAACCGTCACGGTTTGGCAGCTGGATGGCCGCTCGTGGCGATTGCGGATTCAGGCGCCGGATGCCCTGGCCCGCTACATCGCCGAAAAAGGCTCAATCTGCGTAGACGGCGTCAGCCTGACCGTGAACCGGGTCGATGGCGCAGCCTTTGAACTCAACATTGTCCCGCACACCCTGACCGAAACCACCTTGGCGGATTTTAAAATCGGCCGGCGGGTCAATCTGGAAGTAGACTTGATCGCCCGCTACCTGGAGCGGCTGCTGCTGGGCGACCAGGCGGCGCAACCGGGCAGCGGCGGATTGACCGAGGCGCTGCTGCGCGAACACGGGTTCTGGAACTAACTGATGACGCTGAACACGATTGAAGAAATCCTCGCCGATCTGCGGCAGGGCCAGATGGTCATCATCATGGATGACGAAGACCGCGAAAACGAAGGCGACCTGCTGATGGCTGCTACCCTGACTCGTCCGGAAGACATCAATTTTATGGCGCGCTATGGGCGCGGTTTGATCTGCCTGACCCTGACCCGGGAACGTTGCCAGCAGTTGCGCCTGCCGCTGATGGTGCAAGACAACGCCACCCCGTTCACCACCAATTTCACCGTCTCCATCGAAGCCGCCCAAGGTGTGACCACCGGCATTTCCGCTTATGATCGCGCCCACACCGTCCGCACGGCGGTGCGGCCCGACGCCCGGCCTGAAGACTTGGTGCAGCCCGGTCATATCTTTCCGCTCATGGCTCAACCCGGCGGTGTGTTGACTCGCGCCGGTCACACCGAGGCCGGTTGTGATCTGACCCGGCTGGCTGGTCTGGAGCCGGCAGCGGTGATCGTCGAGATTCTCAATGAAGACGGTGGGATGGCGCGGCGGCCTGATTTGGAGCGGTTCGCCGCCCAGCACGGGGTGAAAATCGGCACCATCGCCGACCTGATCCACTATCGGATGCAGAATGAAAAGACCGTCGAACGGGTGGCCGACGCGCAGATGCAGACCGAATTTGGTTTGTTTCGAGTACTGACCTATCAGGATGGGGTGGGGCGGCAGGTGCATTTTGCCCTGGTCAAGGGTGAGATTCATCCCGATGAGCCGGTCATGGTGCGGGTCCATGTCCAGCACCTGCTGAGCGATCTACTGACGCTCAGGCTCCCCGACAGCGGTTGGCCGTTGCGCGATGCGCTGCGGCGGGTCGCCAGTCAGCCAAGCGGGGTGCTGGTGTTTCTGAGCCGACCGGAAGAACCGTTGGATCTCATTCGGCGGATGCGCGGCTACCAGTTTGGGCCAACGGAACCGGTCCAGAGCACTGACCAGAGTGCGGAATTACGCACCTATGGGATTGGCGCCCAGATTCTGCTCGATATCGGCGTTCATAAAATGCGGGTATTAGGCGCCCGCAAGCGGCTAAGCGGCCTGTCCGGCTTCAATCTGGAAATAGTCGAATACCTGAATTGACTCGAAAAATTACGAATTAAACCTTTAACCCCTTCACCGGAATCCCCGCCATGCGTCAAATCAACACCATTGAAGGCGACTTTACGCCCCTGCCCGATGTTCGTTTCGCCTTGGTTGCGGCGCGGTTTAACAGTTTTATCGTGCAAAGCCTGATTAACGGTGCGGTCGATGCGCTATGCCGGCACGGCGTCCCCGAAACCAGCATCGATCTGATCTGGACTCCCGGCTCCTTTGAACTGCCCCTGGCCGCGCAACGGTTGGCCGCCAGCGAACGCTATGACGGGATCGTGGCGCTGGGGGCGGTGATTCGTGGCGGCACCCCGCATTTTGAATACGTCGCCGGTGAGTGCGTCAAGGGTCTGGCCAGCGTGGCGCTGGAATACGATCTGCCGATTGGCTTTGGGGTGTTGACCGTGGACAGCATTGACCAGGCGGTCGAGCGGGCTGGAACCAAGGCCGGGAACAAGGGCGCCGAAGCGGCCATGTCGATGCTGGAAATGGTCAGCCTGCTGCGCCGACTGGAAGCCTGAGTTGTGGCTAATCCGCCCCGCCCTAAAAAACCCGGTCCGCGCAGTTGGGCAAGACGCTGCGCGGTGCAAGCGATTTATGAATGGCAGTTGAGCGGCCGTGAACCGGGGCTGATCACCACGCAATTCCTCGCAGACCATGACCTGCTTCAGGCCGATCCCGACTATTTCCGGGAGCTGGCGCATGAGGTTCCGGCCCGGGCGGTGGCCATTGATGCTGCGTTGGCTCCGTTTCTGGATCGACCGCCGGACCAGGTCGATCCGGTGGAGCGGGCGATTTTGCGTCTCAGCGGCTACGAACTGATGGAGCATCCCGACTTGACCAGCCGGATCGTGATCAACGAAGCCGTCGAACTGGCCAAGGTGTTTGGCGCGGAACAGGGCCATCGCTTTATCAACGGGGTGCTCGATCAACTGGCCCGCGTCGCCCGGCCGCTGGAGTTTACCGCCCGTTCCTGAGCGGCGGCGAAGCCGGCGAACCACCGGGAATCCCCGCTTTCATCAGAAAAAGCCATGGATTGCACCCCCGCAGTTCTGAGGCGCGGCGCCATCATTCGGAGAGGCGGTGATTCAGCTCAGCTCGGTAGCGCATACGGTCGCGCTGGAAACCATTATCCTGGCGCTGCTGACCCCGATTGGGCATTGAGGAGAAGCTCATTGAAAGTCACCGATCAGTGGTTATGGCGATGACTGTGCTCATAAGCGCCCGCTTCCGGTTCAAACGGGGTCTGTTCGCTGACCACCTTCAAACCCAATGTTTGCATTAACCCGTCCAGCACCTGATCGTGCAGATAGCGCAACCAGCCAGGGCCAAGTTGCAGAGCGACATGGCGATTACCGAGAAGATAAGCGGCTTGGGCCAGCAGCAGGGGATCGTCAGTCCGGACGGTAGACACGGTTTCTGGCGCGGCCCGCACTTGGACAATCAGGCCGCTGGTAGTTTGTAACCGGTCGCCGTCGCGCAGCACCGTACCCCGGGACAGGAACAGACCTACATCCTCGCCGCTGTCCAATCGGGTTCGCAACCGGCTTTTCTGGCGCAAATCAAACGGCAGGGTCAAAGTCGCCTGAATCGGCAATTCTTCGGACAGGCGCTCGACGATTTGTAATTCCAGGGGATCATCTTCGGAGTCCATAGGAGCCTCGGCATCAGCATCGACACGATGGGCGGGATCATGGCAAAAACGCTTACGATTAAGCATAATCACGCGCCTTTTTGGATAAGGTTTGCCCAACGGTCACTTTAGAATGGCGACAATCGGTGCAGACCCAATCACTCACTAAACTTTAGCTGATCCAGGCTCAACATGACTGCAACTTCTCCGTCTCCGATACGTTTGCGCCGTTACAGCCTGTTTCGTTGGCGGGGCTGGATAGCGCTGCTGGCCCTGCTGGCGGCAAGCCAGGTGCGGGCCGGGGTCTTCCAGGACGGCGATGTGCTGATGTTGCAAGCCGCGCCGGGCGCTATTCATTTCAACGCTGATTCTGAGCACTCGGATTTTTCCTGGCTGGTTGGTCTGGAGTGGCAATCCGCCTCACGCTGGCTGGTTGGCGCATCCTACTTCAACAATAGCTTCGATCAAAAATGCGAGTACTTCTACTTTGGCAAGTCCTGGCCGCTGGATTTTATTAGCGACAATGAGATCTTCAAAAACCTGTATGTCAAACTGACTGGTGGTCTGCTGCTGGGCTATAAAGAGCCTTACGAGGACAAAATCCCTTTTAACGACAACGGAGTAGCGCCGGGTCTGGTGCCTGCGCTGGGCTATCAGTACGGCGATTTCAACGTTCAGATTAATTTGCTCGGTGGAGCGGGTCTGATGTTCACCTTCGGCTACAACATCCTTAAGTAGCCACCGGACATGGATCGTATCGAGTCGCCATTGTCCTCGCGCCGCCATTCCCGATTGTATCTGCTGGGCTTGCTGATCATTTTCACCGCAGTCTGGTTCAGCAATCTTGAATACCGCAAGCTGGTCCGGCCCGATGAAGGGCGTTACGCCGAGATCGGGCGGGAAATGGCCCTGTCCGGGGACTGGATTACCCCCCGGCTGAATGATCTCAAGTATTTTGAAAAGCCGCCCTTGCAATACTGGGCGACGGCGGCGGCATTCCGGCTATTTGGCGACAGCCACTGGGGCGCCCGCTGGTGGCCGGCGACCACCACCTTTATCTGTGTGCTGCTGATGTTCTGGACGGGTCGCCGATTGTATGGCGAGGAGGTCGGTCTGTCAGCGGCGGCGGCGCTCGGCGGTTGCACCGGTTTTATCATCAATTCCCACCTCAATACCCTTGATGGCGGACTGGCGGCGTTTCTGACCATCGCGCTGCTGGGTTTCCTGCTGGCGCAGCACTCCGGCGCAACGCCCAAGGAAAATCGGCGCTGGATGTTGGTGGTCTGGGCGGCGCTGGCGCTGGCGGTATTAAGCAAGGGCTTGATCGGTGTGGTGCTGCCGGGCGCTGCGCTAACGCTCTACCTTCTGGTTGAACGCGACTGGCGGCGGTTGACCCGGTTGCATCTGGGCAAAGGGCTGACGCTGTTTCTGTTGATCGCCGCACCGTGGTTTATCGTCGTCTCCCTTGTGAATGATGAATTCGCCCGATTCTTCTTTATTCACGAACATTTTGATCGCTTTCTGACCAGTGGCCACCGCCGCGAAGGCGCCTGGTATTACTTCGTTCCGATTCTGCTGATCGGAATCATGCCGTGGCTGCCGTTTATCGCCCTTCGCTTGCGGGATGGCTGGCGGCGCGCTGACCGATCTCTTCACCCCTCTTCCGAAGCATCAAGCGCTCTCACCCCGGACCCTTCTCCCACTAGCGAACGAGGGGAAGCGGTGTTGCAACCGCTGCGGCTGCTGTTGATCTGGGCCGGTTTCATTTTCCTGTTCTTTAGTCTTTCTCATTCCAAGTTGCCGTCTTACATCCTGCCGATGTTCCCGGCCTTGACCCTGTTTGCAGCAGTCGAGATGCACCGAATGTCGCCGGAAACACTCAGCCGGTTGGCCTGGGGCCTGGCGGCGGCAGGCGGCGGATTATTGCTGGTGGTGCTGCTTGGTGGTGAACCTATCGCCCAAGCGTTTTCGAAAGAGACTTCGCCGTTCGAGATCGTGCGTGATTATATCCCCTGGATTTTAGCCTCGGTTGCGGCTTTCACCGCCGGCGCGAGCGCTGCGGCTGGCCTGTTCCGCACCCAGCCGTATTCCACGGCTATCGTCGTGCTGGCGTTAGGCAGTCTGAGCGCTGGAATTCTGGCGATGGACGGTCACGATACGCAATCGCGGCTATCCTCGACCTATCACATCGTCCGCGACATCGAAGCGACGAATGGCCCATTTGACCGGAACCTGCCCTTTTACAGCGTCCGAATGTACGATCAGACCCTGCCGTTCTATCTCAGGCGCCCAGTGACGCTGGTGCAATACACTGATGAATTAGCTCTCGGTCTGGCGGCGGAGCCGGAGAAAGGCATCGCCCAAGTCGATGACTGGAAAATCCGCTGGATCGCACTGGAACAGGGTTACGCGATCATGAATCCAGCCAATTATGCACAGTTTGTTATTGAAGGGTTGCCGATGAGAATGCTGGCCCGCGACCCGCGCCGGGTCATCGTGAGCCGGCAATGACCGCAGCCAGCTTTGCGCTCATTCTGACCGGGGTGTTGCTCAACGCCGCCGCGCAATTGTTGCTCAAGGCGGGGACTAATACCTTGGGCGTGATTACGCCTACGTTTAACAACGCCTTGCCTCTGGCCGGGGCAATTGCTACTAACCTCCATTTTCTTGGCGGCTTTGCCTGTTACGGCATCAGTGTGCTGGTGTGGATTCTGGCGCTGTCCCGGGTTCCGGTTAGCATTGCTTATCCAATGCTATCCATTGGCTATATCGTCAACGCCCTTGCTGCCTGGTATTTATTCGGCGAAATGCTCAGTAGCGGGCGCTGGCTGGGTATGGGTTTCATCATTGTCGGCGTTTATCTGCTTACGAGATCGTGATATGACCAGGCCTCCCTATTTACCTTTTGCCCGTCCAACGCTGGATGAAGACACGATTAGCGGCGTTGTCGAGGTATTGCGTTCTGGCTGGATTACCACCGGTCCGCAAGTCAGAGCATTCGAGGCGGCGCTCTCCGACTATCTGGGTGGGCGACTGGTGCGCGTGTTGAATTCAGCGACGGCGGCGCTGGAAGTCGCTTTACAACTGTGCGGGATTGGGGCCGGCGATGAAGTGATCACCTCAGCGCAAACCTTCTTTGCCGCGCCGAATATGATCGCTAAAGTCGGCGCAACCCCCGTCTTTGTCGATGTGGAATTGGTGAGCCGAAATTTGGATTTTGACGCAGTGGAGCGGGCTATTACGCCGCGTACTAAAGCCATTATGCCAACCCATTTTGGTGGACTGCCGGTAAATATGGATCGGCTGTACGCACTTGCCGGGGAGTACGGATTGCGGGTCATTGAAGATGCGGCGCTGGCGATAGGCTCCAGTTGGCGCGGACGGCGGATTGGCAGCTTTGGCGACTTGACCGTATTCAGTTTTCATCCCAATAAAAATATGACGACGATTGAAGGCGGTGCGCTGGTTTTAAGTGATGACGCCGAGGCGCTGGAAGTGGAAACGCTGCGCTTTCATGGCATTACCCGGCGGCCAGATGGAACGCGGGATGTGGGTTTTCCCGGTGGAAAATTCAATTTGCCGGATGTTAACGCCCGGATTGGCCTTGGTCAATTGGCTCGGCTGGAGGAATTCAATACCCGCCGTCGCGAATTGGCGGCTGATTATTTCCGGTTATTGCATACCGATCCACCTTGTCTGCTGCCACATCCCGGCTATTCCGGCGATGAGTCGGGTCATAGCTGGAATCTGTTTGCGCCACTGTTGCCGCTCGATCAGTTACGGATTGACCGTTCGCAATTTCGAACAGCGCTGGAGAGTCGCGGTATCGGCACGGGTATTTCCTATGAGGCCGCACACTTGACGACATTGTTTCGTGGTTACGGTCATGGTGAAGGCGAGTTGCCTAATGTTGAACGAATTGCCAGTGAAACCGTGACCTTGCCACTATTTCCCACCATGACCCGAGCTGATGTGGAATGGGTCTGCGCGGCAGTGGATGAGGTGTTGACCGAGGCGAAACGATGAATTCATCCTCCACTTCCAGTTCCTTTCCCGTAAGGGGAAAAGGGAGTTTTAGCGATCCGTTATTATCCGTGATCATTCCCGTTTATAACGAAGAGGCGATTTTGCCTGCGCTATTTGCCCGGCTTTATCCGGCGTTGGATGCGCTGAATACTTCTTACGAAGTGCTGTTTATTAATGACGGTAGTCATGATCAGTCTGCGGCGTTATTAAAAAATCAGTTTCTGGCTCGAACGGATGTGACGCGGGTCATTCTGTTCAATACTAATCACGGCCAGCATTTGGCGATTATGGCTGGTTTTGAGTATTGCCGGGGCGAGCGGGTAGTGACGCTGGACGCTGATTTGCAGAATCCGCCAGAGGAAATTGGCAAGCTCTTGGCAGCAATGGATTGCGGGCATGACTATGTCGGCAGCATTCGCCAGACTCGCGAGGACAGTTTATGGCGGCATATCGCTTCAAAGCTGATGAATCGGATACGGGAGCGAATTACCCATATCAAAATGACCGATCAGGGCTGTATGTTGCGGGCCTATAGCCGCAGTATCGCCAAAGCGGTTGCAGCGACTCGTGAGATTAGCACTTACATTCCAGCGCTGGCTTATACTTTTGCCGCTAATCCGACGGAAGTCATCGTGGCTCATGCCGAACGGGCCGCTGGTGAATCGAAATATCCGCTGTATAAGTTAATCCGGCTGAATTTTGATTTGGTCACTGGTTTTTCATTAGCGCCATTGCAAATGTTCTCGCTGGCGGGGATTGCCTTATCATTGGCTTCAGCGGGATTTGTGGTCTTTCTGGTGATTCGCCGGATCATGGTTGGCCCGGAAGCAGAAGGACTATTTACGTTGTTTGCCATCAACTTTTTCCTGATGGGAATTCTGCTGTTTGGCATTGGACTCTTGGGCGAATACGTCGGGCGGATTTATCAGCAGGTGCGGGAACGTCCACGCTTTAATATCCAGGCGATTCTGGAGCAGCGCGAAGAGGAAAACTAATTTCATGACCCGCGCTGTCGTTTTTGCTTATCATAATGTCGGGGTGCGCTGTCTCAAGGTACTGCTGGCGCATGGCGTCGATGTGCCGCTGGTTTTCACTCACGAAGACAGCCCTACTGAGCAAATCTGGTTTGACAGTGTTGCGGAAACCGCCGCTGATTACGGCATTTCTGTTATTACCCCGGATGATCCGAATACACTGGAAATGTTGCAGCGCATTCGCGAGTTAAAGCCCGATTTTCTGTTCTCGTTTTATTACCGAAAAATGCTGTCCCCAGACTTGCTGGCAATAGCGCCACGCGGTGCGCTGAATATGCACGGTTCGTTATTGCCGAAATATCGCGGTCGGGTTCCGGTCAACTGGGCAATCATTCATGGCGAAACGGAAACTGGGGCGACGCTGCATTACATGGTCGCCAAACCGGATGCTGGCGATATTGTGAGTCAAACGGCGGCGCCGATTTTGCCTGACGACACCGCAGGAGAAGTTTTTAACAAGGTGACCCTCGCTGCTGAATTAACCTTGCATCGTGTATTACCTGAACTGTTGGCGGGTTATGCGCCACGGATCGTTCAGGATTTAAGCCAAGGCTGTTATTTCTCTGGACGCAAGCCAGAAGATGGGCGTATTGATTGGAACTGGCCGGTGAATCGGATTCATAACTTGGTGCGGGCGGTGGCGCCACCCTATCCTGGCGCATTCACTACGATCAATCGCCAGTCAGTGCGGATTCTGCGGAGTCGGATTATGAGGACTGCTGCGGATAACAGCCTCGCGCCACTCCTGACTTTGGACAATAACCGGTTAGTTGCGCATTGTGCTGGTGGCGGCTTATTACAGATTCTGGCGCTGGAAATAGCCGGCGCTTCGGTTATTCCCTCACAACTAATCGATTGGATTGGTCCCGGCCCCTGGCGATTGGGCGATTGAACGCGCTTGGTCTATTCTGAGCAGCGTTTGGCGACTACCCACTTATTTTCAATCTCCTCTTCCGGTCAGTGGGAGAGAGGGCTAACAATGGAATCCTTCCCGCAATGAAAAAAATCCTGATTCTTGGCGTTAACGGTTTTATCGGTCATCACTTGTCCAACCGCATTCTGGCGGATACCGACTGGGAAATTTATGGTATGGACATGCAGGATGATCGCATCCGTGATTTAGTTGGACATCCACGCTTTCATTTCTTTGAAGGCGATATCACGATTAATCGGGAGTGGATTGAATACCATGTCAAGAAGTGTGATGTGGCATTGCCGCTGGTGGCGATTGCCACGCCCGCTACTTATGTGCGCGAGCCACTGCGAGTGTTTGAACTGGATTTTGAAGCGAATCTGCCGATCGTTCGATCCTGCGTCAAATACCATAAACGCCTGGTATTTCCCTCAACCTCTGAAGTGTATGGGATGTGCGTTGATGCGGAGTTTGATCCCGAAAACTCGCCGCTGGTTTATGGGCCAATCAACAAGCCCCGCTGGATTTACGCCTGCTCAAAACAAATGATGGACCGGGTAATTTGGGCTTACGGTATGGAACAGGGACTGGATTTTACCTTATTTAGGCCCTTTAACTGGATTGGCGCCGGACTGGACTCGATTAACACGCCAAAAGAGGGCAGCTCCCGAGTGATTACCCAGTTCCTTGGTCAGATTGCTCGGGGCGAAGCGATTAAGCTGGTGGATGGTGGCGAACAACGACGCTCATTTACTTATATTGATGACGGCATTGCTGCGCTGATCAAGATCATTGCCAATAGGGGGGGCGTGACTACAGGCAAGATTTACAATATTGGTAATCCGCGCAATAACCTGTCAGTACGAGAACTTGCGGTGCGAATGCTGGAGCTGGCGACGGAATATCCCGAGTATCGCGATAACGCCGCTAAAGTTGAATTGATTGAAACCACCTCGATGGATTATTACGGCAAAGGCTATCAGGACGTGCAACAGCGGGTGCCCAAGATCGCCAATACCTGCGCCGAATTGGATTGGCAACCCACGGTTACGATGGATGACGCGCTGCGGCGGATTTTTGAAGCCTACCGTACTCATGTCGCTGAAGCCGGCTATCTTGTTGACTAAAAATGTCAGCGCCACAGATCGCACTCAAGGTTGATGTTGACACCTTGCGCGGGACGCTGGAAGGCGTCCCGCGACTGGTGGAACTGTTCCGCCAGCGACAAATTGACGCGACCTTTTTATTTAGCCTTGGTCCTGACCATACCGGTTGGGCGATTCGACGAGTCTTTCGGCGCGGCTTTCTTGGTAAGGTTAAACGGACTTCGGTTATTGAGCATTACGGCTTAAAAACTCTGCTGTACGGCACGCTGTTGCCCAGCCCGGATATTGGCCGGCGGGCGGGTGATGCGATGCGGCAAGTTCGCGACGCCGGTTTTGAAACCGGCATTCACTGTTGGGATCATGTGCTCTGGCAGGATCATGTCGCCAAGGCTGATGTGGAATGGACCACACGGCAAATGCGGCAAGCGGTGGATCGCTATGTGGAGATTTTTGGCGAACCGGCAACCGTACACGGCGCGGCGGGTTGGCAAATGAATGCTCATGCGCTGCGCTTGACTGGAGAACTCGGTTTTGACTGGTGTTCCGATGCACGCGGAACCCATCCTTTTTTACCGGTAGTGGCTGGGGAAACCGTCCGTGTTCCGCAATTGCCGACTACGCTGCCAACGCTGGATGAATTAATCGGGATGAATGGAATCACGCCGGAAAATGTCGCTGAACGGATGCTAAAATTCACTGAACATTCGCCCGTCGCTGGCCATGTTTTCACCCTCCATGCTGAACTTGAAGGCATGAAATTCTTGTCTATCTTTGGTCAACTACTGAGTGGTTGGCGCGATCAGGGTTATCGCTTGGGCGCGTTAAGGACACTCGCTGGAGCAATTGACCTTAACGTTTTGCCTCAGTATGAAATCGTAAATGGAGCCGTGCCGGGGCGCAGCGGGACGCTGCTGATTCAGGGAGATAGGGAGATAGGGAGATAGGGAAGGCCTCACTGTTTGCTACCTGGGAATCACAGGATGACGCGATGTCCTTATTAGCGCAGAACCGCCCGCCTCAGCGCGTCCGCTTCGGTTTAGCCGCCCGGTTGTCGTTGACGCTGATCGGCGCGACGGCGCTAGTGTTCGTGACGGCGTTCTATTACGACTATCGGGAATCGCGTCGGTACATGCTGGATATCAGCCAGGAAGTCCTGACTGAACTTAGCGCTGCTATTGTCAACGGATTGGACATGATGCAGAAAGATGTCGAAGCGGTGGCGGTCGAAGTGGCCAGAGGCGTCAAGGAAGGCGATACCGGCCCTGAGTTGCGGAAACGGGCGCTGGACACCATCGTCAGCAGTCAGAATTGTCAAGGCGTCACGGTGAGCATCGTGGTGAGCCAGGATCAGCCGGATCGTCCGGTGTTGTATTGCCATCGGAGTCGGCTGCGGGTGATTTGCAAAGATCTGGAAGCAGCCGACGCCCTCTTGGCCAAATTGCCCCGCGATGATCTGAGCGCCGACCCGTCTGACGCTATGGGTTGGAGCGAGCCGCAAATCCCGCCCAACCAGAGCGAGCCGGTCACATCCTATGTGTTGCCCATCTACCGTGAGTCAACAACTAATCCAGTCCAGATCGGCACGGTCAGCGCCAGGCTAACCCTGGCGCATCTGACTACGGCGGTAGAACGCTTGCGCCTGTTTCAGAGCGGGTATGTGATCGTCCTGTCCAGACAAGGGCGGTATTTGTCTTATCCCGACTACTCCGACCGGGAGTGGGTCGGACGCGGGACCATTTTTGAACGGGCGCATTCCAACCCGGATCCACAACAGCAAGTCATCGGCGAGCGGATGACCCAGGGTGAGACAGGGTTCATGCCGTTTCGGAGTTCGTACCTGGATTATCAACCGGCCCATATCCATTTTGCTCCGTTGCCTGGGTCCGGTTGGTCAATCGGCGTGGTGTTTGCGGACAGCGAATTATTCGCCCCCATGAATGCTCTGACCCGCCACATCGTGCTGATTGGTAGCGCCGGGCTGGCGTTTTTGCTGGTGCTGGTCGCGTTGATCGTGGGTCGTTTCATCCGCCCGCTGCTGGTATTGACCGAAAAAAGCGTCGCTATCGCCAAGGGCGATCTGGACGTAGTGATCCCGGAGTCGCGCACCCGCGATGAGGTGGGGGTATTGACCGATTCGTTCGCGGCGATGCGCCGGGCGTTGCGCCAGCAACTGGACGTTCTTGCCGAAGCCCGAGCGACGCAGGCGCGGATCGATAATGAACTGAAAATCGCCCGCACTATCCAGGCCAGTTTTCTTCCTCGCGATCTGGCTGAATTAACCGGGGTCAGCGGGTTGGCGTTGGCGGCCTGGTTCCAGCCGGCGCGTGAAGTGGGCGGCGATCTGTACAACGGTTTCTGGCTGGACGATCAGCGGCTGTTTTTATGCATCGGCGACGTGGCTGGTAAGGGAGTGCCCGCAGCATTGATGATGGCGGTTACGACCACATTAATGAAAAGCGTGGCGGCTTCTGTCCCTGATCCAGCGGAGATGTTGCGGCGGGTCAACCATGAACTGTGCGCCATCAACGAAGAACTGCTGTTTGTGAGCCTGTTTGCTGCGGTTTTGACGCCAGAAACCGGCGAACTGATCTGTGGCAACGCTGGCCACAATCCGCCGTTGCTGCTGCGGGCTGATGGAACCGTCCAGTGGGTCAAGGTAGCGCCGGGACTGGTGATGGGGATCGAACCGGAGTTTACCTACGCCATGTCGAGTTTTCAGTTAGCGCGGGGGGATACGCTGCTGCTGTATACCGACGGTCTGACCGAGGCGATGAACCCCGCTGGCGAGTGTTTCGGAACCGAGCGGTTGCTGGCGGTCGGCTGCGCCTCCGGCAATGACAACCCATGGCAACTGACCCAGCGGATAGTCGCTGCGGTGGCTGCTTATGTCGGGAGCGCCGAGCAGAGCGATGATTTGACTCTGCTGGCGGTGGCGCGCTTGCCAGCGGCGGCGGTTGCCGGGATTGATTTGCGCCTGCCAGCGGAGCTGGAGCGCTTGCCGGAATTGCTGGAGCCCATCCGCCGGGCGGCGGAAAGCGCCGGGCTGGCTGAAGCGCAAGTCAGCCGGCTGGAACTGGCGGTGGAAGAAGCGCTGGTCAACGTCTGTCATTACGCCTACGCCGATCGGGCGGAACCCGGCCTGGTGCATTGCCGGATTGCGGCGCAACCGGCGGAGTTGCTGGTGGAAATTGCCGATGAAGGACCACC
>JAJHPN010000204.1 GCA_020890855.1 Candidatus Contendibacter sp.
CGGCGGCGGGGTTAAACAGGGTGATGCGTTGCTCAGCATCAATGGTGATGATGGCGTCCAGGGCGCTGGACAAGATACTGGATAGCCGCTCCTCACTATTACGCAGCGCCTGTTCAGCCCGCTTGCGCTCCAACTCGGCCCTGGCGCGTGCGGCGAAAATCCGCAAGAGCGTCATCCCCCTGAATTCCTTGACCATCGGCTGATCATGAAATACCGCCAGGTGGCCCATCATTTCCTTCCCCGATTCGGACACCAGTGGCACACCGAAGTAGCTTTCGATCCCGATCTCCTTAAGTTCCGGGTGTCGAGGGAACATCTCGTAAACCTTGTGGGTGTAGTACACCGTCTCGCCGCGAATGACGATTTCGCAAGGCGTACCGTCCAGGTCGAATTCGGTATTGTCAACGAATTGGCCGTTAAACCAGAACGCAAGGGGGCGCACCCGCGTCCGACTCCCCAGCAGCTCGCAAACGAAGGCGTGGCGCACATTCAGAGCCAAGGCCAGTTCCCGCACCAGGGCGTAGAAGAATTCGGTGCCCGTGGCGGTGGCGGTGCCTTCAACGATAGTACGTAAGGCCAGATGCATGGCGTCGCGTTCGTCGGCGGTTTGAAGCGCCGCATCATCTCGTGGTGCCGAGCGTTGATTAGTGGATTGCGCAACGGTTCCATTCATGCACAAAACTCCATAGATCTTTAGTAGTTAAAATCACTGAAACACCTATAGCAGCTTGTATCGCATTGTGCGACCTGATCGTGAAATTTATTGATTGTATTTTATTGTGGGGCGCCGCAAAACTCTTCGAGGCGCTGATCCCGTCCACAGGCATAACGATAAAGTTTATAGCGCACCGGGTTTTTCTGACCGCCGATTAAGAGTAACCATCGAAAATTAAACAGACGTATCATTATCAGTTCAGTGACTGCAGGATTGACGGAAATGGGAGTGGACATCAAAAGAAACTCGATGGAAAACGATAAGATAATAATAAGAAAAGGGATGGCCGTTGCTCCATCCCTTTTGACTTGCGACTGCTAATAGTAGCAGCGGCGCCATATTCTTGCCCAGCAGACTGAATTACTTGTTGTTAAACCCAGCCTTGATTTCATTGGCGTCTAATACGCCATCTTTATTAGTATCCATCTTGTCCCACGCCTCCATATCGTTACTCTGCTTCATATATTCTTCCTTAGTGATCGCACCATCCTTATTAGCGTCCATAGTCTGTGCCGTCGACATATTAAAACCTGCGGCGAACGCAGTGCTCAGGGTCAGGCCTGAAATCAGGATGAAAGTCAGTTTGGTCAATGTTTTCATTGCGAGATCCTCATCAGAAAAAGGTTTTAGGAATGGATTTGCAGTGGTACTGCTATCTTTCCTGTAAGCAAGTGCAATGCCAATGCTTGATAAACAATGTTCTTATTAAAAATTACAAATAATTACAGTGAGTTGAATATTTTATTAGAAAAGTAACTTGGCTAAAGAGAGTAAGCAGGAGTTTGAATCGGAAGTAAATTCCGCGATATTTCGCGGAACCACGAAAAGCCGCAGTGATGAATGGGGCGGGCTACGCCTGCCAGCAGTTGTCACCATAACCCCGCCTTGACATAGAGTTTGCTCAACAGGGCGACTTGCAGAAGGATGGCCTTCAGAAGGGCGTGCTGCATCCGTTCAATGTCTTGATGATCGCATCCTTTGGCGGCCAGAAACGGGCGCGCCGTGGCGACCAGCGGATACGCTAAGGCAACGGCGTGGCGAAACCCGGGCAGTAGTAATACTGGAGACGGTTGCGCCGCGGAATCTGGCGGCGACAGTTCCAAGTACAGCTGTTTGAGCCAAGGCGGCTCATAGGGAAAAAAACAGGTCTCAAATAGCCATCGTCGGAAGCGATCACGAATGGTCTCGGCCCCGTCCAGCGAATGGGCGGCGGACTCCTCCCCGCGCAATGCAGTCAAGGCGGGGACCAGCGCAGGATGCGCGGCTACCATACCGAGCATCATATCCAGATAATCGTCAGTCTGTCCTTTGAGAATCCGCCAGACTTTCCGCAAAGCGATTTCGTCATCCGGCGAGAACAGACCAATTCGCAACAGTAACTCCATTTCTGCACGGTCCGGAAACCCGGGCGGGGCAGGACGAGCAACCTCCTCCTCACCGGATATCTGAACCGGGGTATTCATGGAATTCTCCTCTTTGGCTGCGCTGTTGGCCAAAGCAACTGCACTAGCGACGAATGAACCGATTAATCAGGTAATCTACAGACAGCTTGCCGGGGCCGTGGCACATCGTAATCAGCAGTAACAATCCCCACACTTGATGCTCCGCCAGCCCCGCAGCCATTAAATCGGGGTAAGAAATCACCGCCACGATATTGAACACGAACAGCGCCAGCGCGGCATAGCGAGTCCCGATGCCCAGTAGCAAAAATACCGGCAACAACAACTCCGCCGCTGTCCCCATATAAGCCGCCAGCGTTGATGGCAATAGTGGGACCTGGTACTCATACTCGAAAAGAGTGAAGGTGCTTTCAGTCGGAACCAGGCTGAGCGGGTAGTTGAAGGCGTGGCCCAACAGCGTAAAACTTCCGGTCGTGGTTTTAGTTAGCCCGGAACTGAAGAAGGCGCTGGCGACCCAATAGCGAGCCAGAAAATCGGCGACTGGGGCTAAGAAGTCGGCCATTTTGCGAAACAGCGCATCTGCTTTGCGCAGGAGGGGCGTGGTTTTCGCCCAGAATGAATATCGGGGCGAATCGTCCATCGCATTGGTGTCAGTGGCGGTCATCATGGGATTCTCCTGAATGAAATAGTGAAAAGTGAAAGCGCTCAAGAAGGTTACAAGTGAAAATCGACCCATGCGCCTTGCAAAATATGCCGACTGAAACAGGCGGGTAAATCAAAGCCGGGCTGCGCCGCCAGCGCCTGCTCGCAAGCGGTGGCGAAGGCGCGCCCTTCCGCCAAAGCGCACAACAGACTAAATTCCCCATCCTCAAGGACTTGAAATTCAATCTCCAGACTCTCGTGGCGTAATGCCAGCAGCTTGATCCCGCCCTCGGTTAAATCCACCGTTGGATCGCCGGTATAGTCCTCCTGATTGACCTGCCAGATACGCAAGATCGGAAAAGCCGATTCCAGCAGGCGCGCAGCGGGGTGCAATTGAAAATGCAACTCTCCCTGCTGCTGGGCGGGCACTTGCGCCAGCGTCGCCAGATCAAGGGGCGAATGACGAGCTGCATGAAAAATCTGGTGATACGCCCATTCCAGCCGGGCGACGTCGGGCAGATAGACCAATTCAGTCGCGGGCGCGAACGCTTCGAGAAACGCCGCGAAAAATTCGCCAAACTCGTGCAAATCGCCGGAACGGGATGGATGGCGGGCGATATATTGCGCTGCCGCATAGTTAAAAAATTCATCGCCAACCAGTCGACACACCACCGGATAGACCGCTTTCAACGCGCCGGTCAAGCTGAGCAAGCTGTTATTGCGATAGACTTGCAACCGCCGAACGCCGCTCAGACCGGCGGCCCGGATGTGGCGGTCGAATCCGTTCTGCTCGTCGTCGAACACGGCGGTGGCGAAACCCAGTTGTAATTCACGCAGCCTGAGCATGGCGTTCCTCCAGAATCGCATCCGCCCGTTCAGCTTCTGCGACCAGCACTGCCAGTTCGGGCAGGTCGGTATCCCATTCGATTAACGTAGGAATCCGTCCGAAGCGTTGCACCGCTTGGCGATAAAGCGTCCACACTGCCGGACAGACCAGCCGGTTGTGGGTATCAATCAAAATCTCGCCGTCGTCGAAACGGTTGACGGTAAACCCAGCCAGATGAATCTCCTGAACGACGGGGCGCGGAATCGCCTGCAGGTAGGCTCTAGCGTCGAAGCCGTGATTACGGGCGCTGACATAAATGTTGTTGACATCCAGCAGTACGCCGCAACCACTGCGCTGGGCCAGTTCGGCTAGGAACTCCCATTCAGGCATGGCCGATTCCACGTATTGCAGATAGCTGGATGGATTCTCGATCAGGATTTGCCGACCGAGGACATCCTGTGTTTGGCAAACTCGCGCAACCAGGTGGTAGAGCGCCTCTTCCGTATAAGGCAGCGGCAACAGATCGTTGAAATGACGTCCACCTACTGAACCCCAGGACAAATGTTCCGAAACCAGCGCCGGTTCAAAGCGTCGGATCAGCGTCTTGAGCGCAGCCAGGTGTCGGTGGTCGAGCGGGTCGGTTGATCCGACCGACAGGCCAACCCCGTGCAGGCTCAGGGGGTAGTGGGGGCGGATGCGTTCCAGGTAATCCAGCGGTTTGCCACCCGCGCCGAAATAGTTTTCGCTGTGGACTTCCAGCCACCCCACGGCTGGCCGGGTTTGCAGCACTGCGTCATAGTGTTCGGCCCGCAAGCCGATTCCGGCGCGGGCCGGAATGAGGCCAGGGCCAAGCACGGACAATACCGGCTTGGCAGTCACGGAGAGGATCTCAGGCTTTTGGCTTCAAACTGCCGTCAACGATCTTTTCACAGGTGCCCTTGGGGACGTAAACCCAGGAATCTCCCTGACCATCCTTACTGGCCTGACCGGCGCAGGCATGAGCGCTGGTCTGACAGTCGTTCTTGCCGGCCTTGACGACGCCGTAGCACTTCTCGGCGCCTTCCTTATCAGCGGCGCTGGCCTGACCGGCGGCGGTTAACAGACCCAGGGCAATAACGCTGGCGAGGGCGGATTGAGCGATAGTTTTGCTGTTCATGGCGTAACTCCTGACAAAGGTTAAAAGTTGGAAACGTTAAAGGCATTGAGCATTTTGCGGGATAGCTGTATTCCCGCTTGAACGGGTATCAAACCCCGTGCCAACTTGTAAATTCAGATCAATATAATTATTTATCAATTAGTTAATTTACAATGAATAGCTTGGTTGAGATCGGTGCCACGGAGGAAACTGCTTTATTTCGCGGTTGCCGCGATATGGCGCGGCGTGAGAATCACGCCTGTCGGTGCGAGAGGACTACAAAATTGGATCGAACAGCCGGGCCGCCCGCACTGACCATCGGAATAGCCAGTTCCGGCTCCGCAAATCGGCGGCGGAGGTTTGTCGACTCTGCTGGGAATCGGGGGTCTGAGTAGCAAACGATACTGCTGGCGAATTCGATTCCGGAGACGATTCCAAGAAACGTTTATGGGGTTTGCGCTATATCCTTTGCTACCGAAAGTATTGGTCCTCTAAATTTTCGGTAGTGTCCCTCAACTGCTGTGATGAGCATCCTCGAAATTGGGGAATACCCGTTCGATTTTAGGCAACGGGTCGATGAACTCTGCAGGTACGCGATACGACCACAACTCAGCCGTCGTCCAAACATGATCGGTCATATCGGCGGCCATGGCTGGGGTAACCGGATACCGTTGACCAAGGGTTCCTCGCCCGCGGGTCGGTTCCGGTGTCGGTAGGGGTTGTCGCAACCTGTGGTGGGGGAGGAGTTTTTATAGCCGCTCAGATCGATCTGTTCCGATCCGGATGCGCCGCGGGTCGCCACGCCTGCCGCAGCGTCCAGAGCATCAGCGCCACTGCTCCAAGCCGGATCAAAAACGCCAGCGCGGCATCCTGATTCAGCAATCCCCAGCGACTGAGGATTTCGGTCCAGTCATGAAAGTATTTCGGGTCTACCCCTCCGACCAGCGGCAATTGGTGAGCGCGCGCGTCGGCCATATAGCGGGCGATGTTCAGCAGATTTTCGGCGATCCAGATCAGGCAAGCGTAGTAGCCGTATCGCTGCTTGCGGCGGTGGCATTCCCAGGCGCAGGCGGCGGGAATCAGCAGTTGCATCAGCGTGCCGCCGTATACGCCCAGACGATGAATCAGCAAACCGAAAATGGGATGTCCCGCTTCATGAAAAGCCAGATTGGCGCTGTCAAGGATCGGAACCCATCCCCAGAGCGCATGGCATAACAGGAGAAGTCCAGCGGCGATGGTCAACAGAATAGGCGGCAGTGGGGTAGACGGCGGGTGGGTCATGGTCGGAACGAGGCCAATCGATTGAAGATGACTTCCCAGGATGGGGTTTTCAGCCCGCGACCGGGTTCCTGCCTAGCCAATAGCGATAAGTCGCGATGAATTCTTCAGCGGGCATCGGACGTCCGTAAAGATAACCCTGCGCCTCGTGGCAGCCTTGCTGTTGCAAAAACGCGGCCTGTTCCAGAGTTTCGACCCCCTCGGCGATCACTTCCAACCCCAGGCCATGCGCCAAAGCGATAATCGCTCGCACGATGGCATCATCGTTCGGATCGCGAGTGATGTCGCGCACAAAGCTTTGATCAATTTTGATCCGGTGCAGCGGCAATTGTTTGAGATAGCTCAGCGAGGAATAACCGGTGCCGAAATCGTCGACCGCCAACCGGACGCCCAGCGCTCGTAGACCGTTCATGGTGCGAATCGCCTGCGTGGTTTGGCGCATGATCAGCGATTCGGTGATTTCCAGCTCCAGGCTGGCCGGCTCCAGTCCGGTTTCATTCAACAGGTCGGCAACCAAAGACGCCAGATCGCTCTGCTCGATCTGCTTGACGGACAGGTTAACGGACATGCGCGGCAAGGCCAAGCCCTGATCCCGCCAAATCCGCGCTTGTCGGCAGGCCGCCCGCATCACCCAGGTATCCAGGGTATTGATAAAACCGGTTTCTTCGGCAAGGGGGATGAAGCGGGCGGGCGGCATCATGCCATGTTGGCGATGCTGCCAGCGCACCAGCGCCTCGGCGCCGATCAGTCGTCCCGACGCAATGTCCACTTGCGGCTGGTAGAACACGATCAGTTCTTCATTATCAACAGCCCGCCGCAGTGACATTTCCAATTGCAGGCGCTCGATAACGCGGGCGGTCATTTCCGGCTTGTAGAACTGATAGTTGTTGCGGCCCTGGGCTTTGGCCTGATACATCGCCGCATCCGCGTGTTGGATCAGCAGGTCGGGGGCTATGCCGTCGGTTGGATACAGGCTGATGCCGATGCTGACGGTGATAAAAAATTCATGGCCGTCGATCTGACGCGGTTGCTCAAACAATTCCAGCAGCTTCCGGGCAACCGTGGCGGCGTTGTCGGGTTCGGCTACCGCCTCGATCAGCAACGTGAATTCATCGCCACCCATCCGGGCTACAGTGTCCTCAGTGCGCACCAGCCCCATCAACTGTTGCGCCGTCCACTGTAGCAGTTCGTCGCCAGCAGTATGACCCAGGGTATCATTGACATCTTTGAAGTGGTCGAGATCGATAAACAGCACGGCAAGCAGCGACTGATCGTGGTGCGTGCGGCGGACCCGGCGGAGCCGCTGGATACTGTGTTCCAACCGGGCGCTGAATAGCAGCCGGTTGGGCAGTCCGGTCAATGGGTCATGGTGGGCGAGGAAGTCCAGCCGCTCCTGCGACTGCTTGATCGAACTGATGTCGCTGAAGACGCCGACGTAGTGAGTCGCTACGCCCTGTTCATTTTCCACCGCGCTGACGGTCAGCCATTGCGGATAAAACTCGCCGTCCTTGCGCCGGTTCCACACTTCGCCCTGCCAGTGGCCGGTCGTCTGGATCGAGGCCCACATCGCGGCATAAAACAGGGCGTCCTGCCGTCCTGAACTCAGCTGGCGCGGCGTATGTCCCAGCATCTCGGCTTCGCTATAGCCGGTGATCGCGGTAAAAGCCCGGTTGACCGCCAGAATCTGTTCCGAGGCGTCGGTAATCATCACGCCTTCAACCGTATGCTCGAACACCCGCGCCGCCTGTCGCAGTTTCTCCTCGGCTTGCTTGCGCTCGGTGATGTCCTGCGCCGCACCGTACAGTCGGTAATGACCGGACAGCGTTTCATGCGCTTCGCAACGATTGATGTCGTGAATCCAGCGAATTTCGCCATCGGAGCGGATCAGACGGAATTCACAAGTCTGGCTTTGTCCGGGAGTTAGATCGGACAAGTGTTGATCCACACGGACGCGATCTTCGGAGTGGACGATGTCCAGCCAGCAACCACGCTGCTGAATTTCGGCGATGCTGTAACCGGCGATTCGCTCGAAGGCGCCGCTCATCCAGTCAAGGCGGGAGGATTCCTGATTTGGGCCGCATACACAGGAATAAACATAATCGGAGGTCAGATCCGACAGCAGCCGGTAGCGCATTTCCGACAGCAGCAACGCCTGTTCAGCTTTGATCCGGGCGGTAATGTCCCAGTAAATCCCCTGGATGCCGATCACCGCGCCAGCGGCGTCGCGAACGGGAACCTTGGTGACTTCAACGTAACGCTTTTGGCCGGAAGCGGGCGCGATGTTTTCTTCAATTATGGTCAGGGTTTCGCCAGCCAGCACCCGCTGATCGTCGGCCTGGTATTTTTCCGCCAGTTCTGGCGGATACAAGTCGCTGGCGGTCTTGCCCAAACAGTCAGCCAGCTGGATGCCCAGATCCTGGAGCATGGGCCGGTTGAGGAAGAGGATGCGGCCTTTATCGTCTACCCGGTACAAGCGCTGCGGCAACAAGTCAAGCAGCGCCCGGCACTGGCGCTGGCGATCATGCAAGGCCGCCTGCTGTTGTTCGCGCAGCGCGGCCAATCGTTTCCCATAATGGCGGGTGAGCGCCGCCATGCCGATAGCGCCAGGCAATGCGCCCAATACGATGCCCCACAAGGGAGACAGAGATTCCAGCATTGCTTTGAATTCCGGATGATGAAGCTGTAGTGCCATTCCCGAAAATGGGATGCTGAGCAATCAATATAATAAACAATAGGCAATGCTGTAGTTGGTATTCCGGCGCAAGCCGGCATTTCCAGACTGGATCGGCAATCAGCGCTACTCGATGTCAGGCATAATCCAAATCTTCTGTTTCATACTTCCACTGAATCTGCACTGATGCTGACTGATAACTTTATAGGATTAATCGCCGCTCTGGCGGCGTTGGTTCATCTTTCTGGCCTACTATCGGCCATTCATGCGGTAGCCTGGGTCAGAACCCCACAAGGCGCTATCGCCTGGGCCATCTCACTGGCGACCTTTCCCTGGCTGGCGTTGCCGCTGTACTGGATTTTTGGCCGTAACCGGTTTCATGGCTATGCCGAAGCCCTGCGCAGCGGCATGGCTGAACCGGTCAATCACGAAGCCGTACTTCAGTTTCTCGAACGCCTGCGCCACTTTCAGATCGATTTGCCGCTGGAGCGCACCGGCAATTTCGCGGCGCTCGCCCGTTTAACCCAGACCCCGTACACCGGTGGCAATGCCCTGGGCCTGTTGGTGGACGGCGAAGCCACGTTCGGGGCCATTTTCGCTGCGATGGACGCCGCCCAACACTACATTTTGATCGAGTTCTTCATCATTAAGGATGACGATCTGGGTCGTGACCTGCAAAGCCGCTTATTGCGCAAAGCGTCCGCCGGAATCGCAATCCGGCTGCTATACGATGAGATTGGCAGTCACGCGCTGCCCAGCGGCTATGTCGAGACGCTGCGGGCCGGTGGGGTGGAGGTCTCGGCGTTTCACACCACCCAGGGCCAGCGCAACCGTTTCCAGCTGAACTTCCGCAACCACCGCAAAATCGTGGTGGTGGACGGCCAAGTTGCTTTCATCGGCGGACTGAACGTGGGCGATGAATACTTGGGACGCGGCCCGCTCGGTCATTGGCGCGACACCCATTTGCGGATCGAGGGGCCGGCGGCGCAGGCCCTGCAAGCGGTGTTCGTCCAGGACTGGTACTGGGCAACCCGGCAAGCGCCCGGCGTGGACTGGCAACCAGCGACAGCAATGACCAGCCATGATCAGACCGTGCTGATTTATCCCACCGGGCCGGCGGATGCGCTGGAATGCTGTTCGCTGTTTTTTCAGCAGATGGTGACAGGAGCGCGGCGCCGGTTATGGATCGCCAGCCCCTATTTCGTGCCTGATCCGCCCGTATTCGCCGCCTTGCAACTGGCGGCGCTGCGTGGAGTGGAGGTGCGCATCCTGCTGCCGGCCAAACCGGATCATCGACTGGTCTACCTGGCCTCGTTTTCGTTCCTGGATATGGCCGAACGGACCGGCATCCGGATTTACCGTTATCAGGACGGTTTTCTGCATCAAAAGGTAGTGCTGGTCGATGACGATGTGGCGGCGGTGGGCACCGCCAATCTGGACAATCGCTCACTGCGGCTCAACTTTGAAGTGATGGCGGTGGTGGTGGACAAAACCTTTGCCGGTCAGGTCGCGGCGATGCTGGAGCGCGATTTCCAGCAGGCAAAACCGGCCTCTGCCGCTGATCTGCGGGAACGGAGCCGGGCGTTTCAATGGGCAGTGCGGGCGGCGCGACTGTTTGATCCGATTTTGTGACTATGGGGAAAACGATGATGAAACTGCAAACAGCAGGATTACTGGCGGCGCTGGCAGGCAGTGGTTGCGCCATCGGTTACGCAAATGACCCGCAATTCCAGAACTGGTTGTCCCAGGCCGAAGCGCGCTGCATTCCACGTTACGGCGCCTTGCCGTTCGGGACGCCGCAAGACCGCGCCCAGTTTGAGACTATGAGCTATCAGGCGTATTACCGTGACCTGCCCAAGGAAATTTACGCAGACCGGCTGAAAATTATCTATCCTGATCGTGGCTTGGCGGTGGATTGCTTGGCTACCGCATTGCCAAGATATTGAATTTCAATTGAATCATATTGTCAATCCGTATCCCTGCTGGATTTGACTGGAGGATCGCCCCATGAGCAACACATTTGTCGCAGTCGCTTACGATGATATGTACGCCGCCCAGGAAGTCAGACTGCGGCTGCTGCGGATGCAGAAGGAATATCTGATTGACCTGGAGGATGCGGTGGTGGCGGTTCGCGATGAAAAAGGCAAGGTCAAACTGCACCAGATTCACAACATGACCGCCGCCGGCGCGGTGTCTGGCAGTTTCTGGGGATTGTTGATCGGGCTGATTTTCATGAATCCGCTGCTTGGATTGGCGGCGGGCGCGGCCGGCGGGGCGCTCAGCGGGGCGCTGACCGACATCGGCATCGACGATAATTTCATGAAACACCTGGCGGCTGAACTCAAGCCTGGCGCCTCGGTGTTGTTCGTGCTGGTCAAACACTTTACCCCGGACAAGGTGATGGTTGAACTGGAAGGAACCGGCGGGCGGGTGCTCAAGACCTCACTATCCCACGAGGACGAGGCGGCGCTGCAAGCGGTGCTGGACGCGGTCAAGTCACCGACTGCTAGTCTGGAAAAACCAGTCTGAGCAACAGGTGCGGCAGAATGCAGCGATTTAGCCTACACTGGTAGCTGCTGGCGACGTTCAGCAAGCCGTATCGCTGTTGCATCAATATCGAATCTTGATGTCCGCGCCATGGATTGAGATCTCGGTTGTTTTGTCCCTTATGGCGCAGGTTTTTTTCGAGTGGAATAACGAGCTAATGAATATCTATGTCGGTAATCTGTCGTATCAGGCAAAAGACGAAGACTTGCGCGAGGCTTTTGAAGCTCACGGCGAAGTTGCTTCTGCAGCGGTGATCAAGGATCGGTTCAGCGGTGAGGCCAAGGGCTTCGGGTTTGTCGAGATGCCTAAGCAGGCTGAGGCCGAAGCGGCGATCAAGGCACTGAACGGCGCCCAGTTGAAGGGCCGGCCATTGACCGTGAACATGGCGCGTCCCAAAAAAGAAGGCGGGGATCGCGGCGGCAGCCGTCGACGGTTCTGACATTCGTCTCTCCCTCTGTAACCCGGCTGGGCGCCCATTTCCACCTTGCGCCCGGCCTTCTTTACTCGATTTTTCCCGCATAATGATCGGCAAACCCGCTGCTGTTTAATGAGGTTCGCCCATGTCTCACTGCGATTCCAGCGACCGGCTGCTGACCTTGCGTCAAGCCTTGGCCACCGCACTCAAGCTGATCCACCCCCTCTGCGAAACTGAAACAGCGCCGCTGGCTACAGCGGATGGCCGGGTGCTAGCGGCTGACGTATTCGCCCGACTGGATTCGCCACCCCACGACAACTCGGCAATGGATGGCTTTGCGCTGTATCTGGCCGATTTGTCGGTCCATCAGCCCACCCGGCTGCCGGTGATTGGCCAGGCGCTGGCGGGTCATCCGTATGCAAATCCGGTCCCGCCAGGCGCGGCGGTGCGGATCACGACGGGTGGCTGGACGCCCACGGGTCCCGATGCAGTAATTATGCAGGAGCAATGTCAGATCGCTCCTGATCAAGGCTGGATCGAAATTGAGCCGGCCGTCGCCGCCAAACTCAAACTGGGGGAAAACATCCGCCGCCGCGGCGAGGATGTGTTAGCCGGAACCATGCTGTTATCGGGCGGCGTGCGGCTGCGTCCGCAGGATGTCGCGCTGGCGGCGGGGCAAGGTATTGCAGCGCTGGAGGTGATCCGCCGGTTGCGGGTAGCGGTCGCCTCCACGGGCGATGAGCTTTACGAGCCGGGCGTAGAACTCCCGCCAGGCGCAATCTACGAGTCGAACCGTCATGTGCTGATCGGTCTGTTGCGGCGACTGGGCTGCGCTGTAACCGATTTGGGGATTTTGCGCGATGACCGGGGGATCATCCTGGCGGCGCTGCGGGAAGCGGCAGCGACCCATGACGTGTTGCTGACTTCAGGGGGCGTGTCGGTAGGGACGGCGGATCTGGTCAAAGACATGGTCGCCGAACTCGGAACGGTCGACCTCTGGCGGTTGGCGATCAAACCGGGCAAACCGGTGACTTTTGGACGGATTGGCGACTGCCTGACCATCGGCTTGCCGGGCAATCCAGTGTCGGTCATGGTGACGTTCCTCATGTTCGCCCGACCGCTGTTGCTCAAGCGGATGGGTGTGGAGCCGGTGGAGCCGGTGCGGTGGCGGGTAAGCGCCGATTTCGCATTTCGCCGCAAGCCGGGTCGGCGTGAATGGTTGCGGGCGCGGTTGCGGTTTGATCCTGAGCGGGGGCCGCTGGCCGGCGTCTATCACACCCACAGTTCCGGGGCGCTGTCGTCGCTGGTCTGGGCCGATGGGCTGGTGGAGTTGCCCGAAGAATGCGCCGGAGTCGCCCCCGGCGATCCGGTCGATTATTTGCCGTTCAGCGGGCTGGGGGTGGACGGTGATTTGATGAAGGCGGATGAGCTTGATCAGGAATTGGGGATTGACGCGCTGCATGGCTGACCCTCTATAAATGGCCTGAATTTCGGTCAATTTTGGGTCAATTCATCGCCGACGTGGAGGACACCCCGCCGCCGCCAGCCAGTGCGCGCCCAGCGGCGTCCGATCGGCCTGTTCCTGCGGCTTAAACACTTGCGGACAAGGACAAAGCCGCTGCCATCAAGAGAACAGAAATACCGCCGCCGAGATAGCGCAAGTCCAACGGCCCTCGGGATCGCCTTCAGTGGCGGCGGTCATCGACAAACTGTTAATGACCAGATGGCTGTATTCGTAGAGACGCTTGCGCTCGTTCCAGGCGACCTCGGGGTCAAGGTCCAAACCCAGGGTGCTGGCCAGCATGCTGGCCGCGAGGTCTTCGGCGTGGTCGCCGCTTTGTTCGGCCATCTGGCCGAAACCGTGGTACTCGGAAATGTAACCGTAGGTCTCCGGATCTGCAGGCAGGGCCAGGCCGATGCTGGCGTGAATATGACGTCCGGGTTCGTTGGTCTCGATTCGCGCCATCACGCAGAAAGTAATGTCGCCCGGCTTCAGGGCGGCCACCCCGATCTCGCGGGTAATCAGCTCGCAGCCGGGTGGCAGGATGGACGAAACGTAAACCAGATTCTGTTGTTCAATGTCCGCGTCACGCAAAGCCAGCTCGAAAGCGGTCAGGGTGTGGCGGTGAACACCGATCCCCTTGGTCAGAAACACACGGGTGGGCGTCGGAAACACGGGCGATTCCTTGTGGTGAACAGAATGGAAATTGAGGGCTGAAGTTTCATGATAAAGACGCGACGGCATGAAGTCGAGGCGGATAAGATGACATTTTTATGACGCAGGAACAATAAGATGCAAAACTGATAACATGCAAAATCCGATGATGTAACCGACTTGGTTTTCGGCCCTGGAGCTTTAGCGTATGGCCCTGACCCCCACCTTCGCAATTCCGCCCAGCTTTCTCGGCGTCACCCTCGAACCGGTGGCGGCGCGGTTTTGGGTGGCCGGCGTACCGTTTGATCTAGGGACCACCAACCGGGCGGGCGCGCGGGCCGGACCGCTGGCGGTGCGCCACGCCAGCCGGATGCTGGTGGACGGTGATAATCCAGCGAACTGGCGCGATCCCCGGACATTGGGGTTGGCTGACGTTGGGGATTTCACTCTGGCCCTCGGCGATATTCCGGCTTCCCTGGCCTTGATCGAGCAGCAGGCGGCAAGATTTCCCCATCTCGTCGCCATCGGCGGCGACCACACCATTACCCTGGCGCTGTTGCGGGCGCTGGCGAAGCGGATCGGGCCACTCGGAATGGTGCATTTCGACGCCCATGTGGATACCTGGCCGGATAATTTTGGTCAGCCGCTCGGGCACGGCTCGGTGTTCTATCAGGCGATCAGCGAAGGGTTGATCGATCCCCGGCGGATGATCCAGATCGGCATCCGTTCGCCGGTCGCACGCACGGTTTACGATTGGACGCTGGCGCAAGGCGTGCGCATCGTCAGCGCCGAGGAGGTTCACATGTCCAGCCCGCAAGCGGTCGCTGATCTCGTATTCGCTACGGCAGGGGCGGGAC
>JAJHPN010000004.1 GCA_020890855.1 Candidatus Contendibacter sp.
AAATCGGTGACGCCAGCCGTGATCCAAATCCGCGTCCCCATCGGCGGCCCGATCATCGCCGATGGACATGAGTCAGAATTATGTCCAGCAGCGTGGGACCGACCGACCCGGTCACGCGAATCCGCGTTCGCCCCACCGCGATCTCGATCTGGCCTGGTTCCACTGGACTCGGCAGGGCGTCCGTACTGACCAGAGCGGTGGCCGTCATGCTCGTCGGCTCGGTAGCCACCGCACGCGCCGGCGTCATCACCACCGGCAACAGTATCACCACCGGTGCCGGCTCCAGCGCCATCACCGTTTCCGTCGGTTGTCTTGGTTGCCGTAAATTACTACCGTCGCCATTTGAACAGTTGGTTGGTGTTCATCTGATGGCTGAACGCAATCCCGGCGACCGATGCCCCCGGCTCCAACGTCAACTGCGCCAGCCGCCGCTTATACTCGACGCTGTACTGCCGCCAGCCCGAGGGATCAATCCAGATCATCCCCGGAGAAGGACTGTCCCATCCGTCATATTTTCCTGCTCTTCATTACGGTGCGGATACCCTACGTCTCCGCTCCCACCAGTGTCCCTATTCCGCTTCAGTCCGTCCAGACGGCCTTGGCCGGACCGTTACGGAATTCCGCTTGCGCCCGATAGGCCAGGGGCGAATGCAGCCACTCGAACAACGGAGGGTTGGATTTGCGCATCAATTGCAGCGCCTTGCGCAAGTCCCAGCCGTTGATGTCCAGTACGCCCTCGATGGGGCGCTCGATCACGTCGCGGCGGCGCTCCAGGTCGATGCTCAGATACCAGTCGCGCGGCCGGACGTAGAGGAAGCGCACGTCGTAGTCGCTGTCCGGCGAGGCGAAGCCCTAGAGCGTTGACCGGTTTGGACAAGGCTGGCCTTGAGGATCGGGCTGGGGAGGCTCGACCATCGTCCCTGGTTCAGGTTGGGATAGACTTGCCTTGTGGTCTTCAACCGCTTGGAGTGAATGCGTATGTGGACGCCCCCGCTATGGTCACCGCCCGTTGCCTTGAGTCCGGCCGAACAAAAGGTGGTGGCCCGTGCCGCCACGCGCAAGAAGCTGTTTGTGTTTCTGCGGGAGATTCGGGGCGAATTGTTCGATGAGGCTTTCCAGGGCGAACTGCTGGAGATGTACCGGCAGACGGGGGCGGGCAAGCCGCCGGTGCCGCCGGCGCTGCTGGCGATGGTGACGCTGTTGCAGGCCTGTACCGGGGTCGGCGATCAGGAGGCGGTGGAACTGACAGTGGATTCCAAACGCTGGCAACTGGTGTTGGGGTGTCTGGGGGCCGAGGAGCCGGCGTTCTCCCAGGGGGCACTGTTTGACTTTCGGATGCGGTTGCTCGGCACGGGGCTGGACCAGCGGTTGTTGGAACGCACCGTCGAACTGGCCCGGCGCCGTGGGGGTTCGACGCCAAAACCCTGCGGTTGGCCCTGGACTCCAGCTCCCTATGGGGGCGCGGCCGGGTGGAAGACACCCTGAACCTGTTGGGCCATGCCGCGCGCCAGGTGATCGGTTGTCTGGCGGCCCTGGCCCAGCAGGAAGTGGCCCACGTCATCGAACAGATCGGCTTGACGCTGTTCGATGCGCCCAGCCTCAAGGCGGCGCTGGATATCGACTGGGCGGACGCCGGCCAAAAACAGCAGGCGCTGCAGCGGCTCTGCGACGAACTGGACGCTCTCCAGGACTGGATCGGCGCGCATTTCCCGCACGAACGGCAGTCCCCGCCGTTGGCGGCGGCCTTGCGCACCTTACAGGCGCTGCGGGCGCAAGATTTGGAACCGGACCCGGCGGGCGGGAGCCGGATTCGCCAGGGCGTAGCCAAAGACCGCCAGATCAGCATTCATGATCCCGAGATGCGGCATGGCCGCAAATCCTCGGCGACGCGGTTTGATGGGTACAAGCGGCATATCGCCCACGACCTCGACGAGGGGGTGATCCTCGCCGCCGAGGTCCTGCCGGCTAACACCCCGGATACGGCCGGGCTGGAGCCACTGCTGATCGCCGTCGAACTCCAGCAGCGCCAGGTGACTGCATTGCACATCGATCGGGGCTATCTGGGGGACGACTTGATCCCCGCCTACGAGGCCTATGGGGCGGCGATCCGCTGTCGGCCCTGGCCGGCCCCCCACCCGGCCGGGCAGTTCAGCAAGCGGGAATTTCACCTCGATCTAGCGGCCGCCCAGGCGACCTGTCCGGCCGGCCAAGTGACGCCCATCACCCTGGGCAAAACCGCCAGTTTTCCGGCAGAAGCCTGCCAAGCCTGCGCGCTGCGCGCGCAGTGTACGTCCCGCAAGACCGGGGGCCGAACTTTGAGCATTCACCTGCAGGAAGACCTCTGGCAACGTCTCCAGATGCTGTCGACCACCCCCGAGGGCCGCGCCGCCCTGCGCGAACGGGTCGGGGTCGAGCACGGGTTGGCCTATGTCAGCCAGCGCCAGGGGAATGAGGCGCGGTATGGCGGTGTTCGCAAAAACACCTATCACTTACGGCTGGTGTGTGCGATCCAAAACTTGGAGCGGGCGCAAGCCCTCACCGCCCAGGCCGCCAATGACGCTGAACCCTTTGAGCGTTTGGCCGCTTGAGGCTCCAAACCGGTCAGCGCTCTAGGCGCGGCTGCCGGACTCGCAGGCGTACAGGATGCGGACTGCTTCGGTCTGTTCGATGGCGGCCAAACGTTCCAGGATGATCGCACCGGCAGCGTCGGATTCGATAGGGCGTTCGGGCATCGGGTTTCTTCCTGGTGAGCGTACGCGAAATGACGATGTGACGGACGTCGTTGTGAGTCAATCAGCAAATGAGTCAATCTATCGATCATCCTAGAAACGGCAGTTGGGCGGTGCGGAACTCACGTAACGCATTGATCCGAATGCAGTCTATCCAACTGCGGAGCAGTTGAAGATGTCACCCGTTGGGTGAATATGGTCCAAGAAAATTTTATTGCATTATCATAGCGCTACTGAACAGGAGCCGATCCAACTGCCGAATTTAGGATCATGATTCCGGGGTGGGCGAGTTAAACGCCAGCCGATTGGACCGTTCGCTCGGCCAGGACGCCAGCACGCTCCGCAGTTCCCGCAGCACCTCGACCAGCGGTCGTTCCCGATCCGACTGCGGCACGTCGGCGGCGGTGACCCGCAGCCGGTCGGGCGATCTGGCCTCCCGAACCAGTTCCAGTACCGCCCGCCGCTGGCGAGCCGTCCCCCGGTCGTGGCCGGCGGGATCGCGCTGTTGCACGGTTTCATACACGGCCAGGGTCAGGTCGAACGGCTCGCCCTCCCTGTCAGGATCGTAACAGGCGAGCAGGGCGTTGATCCCGGTCCCGGTTCGAGCCTTCAATCCCAGCCAGGTCACGTCCTCGCCAGGGGCCAGCGGCGGATCGATGCCCAACGCTCGGTGAAACTCGGCCAGGGTCAGCGTTTGGCCGACCAGGTCGGTGAATGCGGGGCCGATCGGTAAGAAGTTCATGGAGTTCGCTCCGGGGG
>JAJHPN010000445.1 GCA_020890855.1 Candidatus Contendibacter sp.
CCGCCTTGCAAACTGCCGGCGTACAAATCCGCCAGCGCGACCGGCAGCGGCAAGCCCGGTTGCAGGATTTCGGTCTGGTCGTATAACGCGCCGGGTAGAATCAATCCCAAGTGGTCAATGCCGCCGAGCAGGTGATTCAGGTCTTTGGCGACATGACCGGCCAGCGCCGAGGCGGCGGCGACGGTCAGTGGTTGGGGCGGAATACCCGCCGGGTCGGACGTTTGCGGGTCGAGTTCGATCACCAGCAAGCCGGGGTAATGGCGGAGTTCATTGGACAGGATAGAGGGCTTGGCCACGATGGGTCTCTTGCAGTGGGGAAGCGGGCGGAATGGAACAGCGCCGGCGGGAAGGTCGGCGAACAGGAACCTGCCGACCCGGAAGAGGACCATTATAAGGGCTACCCTGGCATTGAATTTCAGTCGCCGGATTTTTTGCCGCCACCTTCAGCCAAACGGTAGGTTCCCGGCGGCTTTACGCTTAAACTTTGGCGTGAGAACTTATTAAATACAGGGTTTTTTCCATCACCGTTCCACCTCACGAGGCACCCCGATGTCCCAGTCCATTCCGACTCCGGCAGAACAGTTGCAGCAGGCCGCCCTGGCGCTGGCCGCCGTTCAGAAAGCCCTTGATTACTCCCTCGCCGATTTGAAGGAACGCTCCCAGCAAGCCAACGGCAAAATTTCCGCTGCGCTGCTCGATCAGCATCAACTGGTTAGTTACGACCTGGCGTTGTCCTGCGCCGAAGCGACCGGCGCCCGCTTTGCCCTCGACTACGCCCAACGGGCGCGGGTGGCCGGCGGCGGTGCGGCCAGCGAACTGACCCTGGAAGAACGTTTTGCCCTGCTGTTCGCCGCCGAGGCGTTGCAGGCGATTCGCAACCGCCTGACCACCCGCCCGGCCGATTTTGGTTTGAATGATCAGTGGCTGGGTGCGACCGTGGATTATCCGGCGGTGCGGCAATTCTGCCTGAGCCAGTTGCCGGCGGCGCGGGTGGCCGAACTGGGACAATTGATGCGGGCGGAGAATGGCGTTACTGGCGCTTATCTGCTCGATGATCATCACGAAATGATGCGGGAAACCTTCCGGCGGGTGGCCGAAGAAGTGGTGATGCCGCTGGCCGAGGAGATTCATCGCCACGATCTCGACATTCCCGACGCCATTCTCGATCAGATCAAGGATTTGGGCTGCTTTGGCATTTCCATCCCGGAACGGTTCGGCGGCATCCAGAGCGATGAGCAGGAAGACAATCTGGGGATGATCGTCGTTACCGAAGAATTGACCCGAGGTTCGCTGGGCGCGGCCGGGAGCCTGATCACCCGGCCCGAAATTCTGTCCAAGGCGCTGCTCAAGGGCGGCACCGAACAGCAGCAAATGAAGTGGCTGCCGCAACTGGCCTCTGGCGATATGTTGTGCGCGGTGGCGGTGACTGAGCCGAATTACGGTTCCGATGTCGCCAACATGCGGCTGAAAGCGACTAAAACCGAGGGCGGCTGGCTGCTGAACGGCGCCAAGACCTGGTGCACCTTTGGCGGCAAAGCCGGGGTGCTGCTGATTCTGGCTCGCACCAATCCTGATCTCTCGCTGGGTCATCGCGGCCTGTCCATGTTCCTGCTGGAAAAGCCGGTTTATCCCGGCCATGCCTTCGAGTTTAATCAGGACGGCGGTGGTAAATTGACCGGCAAGGCGATTTCCACCATTGGTTATCGTGGGATGCACTCGTTCGATTTGTTCTTCGATAATGTATTTGTCCCCGATGAAAATATGCTCGGCGGCCCGAAAGGCGAGGGCAAGGGTTTCTATTTCACGATGGCCGGATTTGCCGGCGGGCGGATTCAGACTGCGGCCCGCGCCGTTGGTTTAATGCAAGCTGCTTATGAAAAGGCGCTGAGTTATGCCCAAGAGCGGATGGTCTTTGGCTATCCGATTGGCGATTACCAGTTGACTCAAATCAAGCTGGCCCGGATGGCGGCCTATCTGGCGATTGGCCGGCAATTCACCTATTCGGTCGGGCGACTGATGGATAAAGGCGAAGGCGACATGGAAGCCAGCATGGTCAAGTTCTTTACTTGCAAAACGGCTGAATGGGTGACGCGGGAAGCCTTGCAGATTCACGGCGGGATGGGTTATGCCGAAGAAGTGCCGGTCAGCCGCTATTTCATTGATGCGCGGGTGTTGTCGATTTTCGAGGGCGCCGAAGAAACCCTGGCGCTGAAAGTCATTGCCCGTTCGCTGGTGGATAATGCCAAGAGCAAAGCTGAGGTGGAGAAATAAGCCATGAGTTTTTCGATGCGATTGACGACGGAACAGCCGGAAGTCGCCGGCTCGGTAGCGGTGAATCTGGAATGGGCGCGGCGGCCGCAATACGGGCGCTATCTCGATGAATTTGTGCCGGGCCAGGTGTTTGTCCATCCCCGTGGTTATACCTTCGAACGCGGGCCGATGCTGGATTTCGCCCGCGTTTTCATGCAATGCAATCCGCTGTATCTGAATCTGGAATACGCCAAGGCGCACGGTTTTCCCGATCTGCCGGCCAGTCCACAGATGGTGTTCAACGTGGTGCTGTCGCTGGGCGTGCATAACGACTCGGAGAAAGCGATTGCCAATCTGGGTTATTACAATGTGCAATTCCTGCGGCCGGTTTATCCGGGCGATACCTTGCGCGGTTATACCAAAGTCATGGATCGCAAGGCGCGGGGCGAAGATAAACCCGGCATCGTGCTGATTCGCACCTTGGGGCTGAATCAGCATAATCAGGTGGTGTTGCAATACGAGCGCAAGATCATGGTCGGCTATCGCGGCGACCGCTTGCCCACCACGCCGGCTCCCACCACTCCGGTCGAATTTCCGTGGGTCGAGCATCCAGTGGTCGATTTGCCGATTACGGGCGGCAACTACCCGGCGCAACTAACGGGTCCCAATACTTATTTTGAGGACTTCGCGCTCGGCGATCTGATCGTCCATGCCAATGGCCGCACCATTACCGATGAACACATGGCCTGGACTTATCTGGTCGGCAATACTCATCCGCTGCATTTTGACCGGGTGTACAGCACTGGCCTGTCAGGGAAAATGAGCGGCGAGCCGATTGTCTATGGCGGGCTGGTCTTTGCCTGGCTGGAAGGTCTGGCGAGTCGGGATGTCAGTGAAAATGCGCTGTGGGAATTGGGTTTCACCGAGGGTTATCACACCCAGCCGGCAGTGTCCGGCGATACGGTTGCGGCGCTTTCCAGAGTAGTGGCGACGGAAATCCTGCCTAATACCGACTCCGCCGGGATTGTCACCTTCCAGTTCATCGGGGTGAAGAATATCAGCGCCGCCGCAGCGCTGGAGACTTACGGCGCGGACCTGTTTATCAAGGAGAACGATAAACAGAAACTGAGCAAGGACAAGCTCAGCAGCAAGATCTTTGAGATTGAACGGCGGTTGCTGATTAAGCGGCGTCCGGCTTGAGGTGAGATAGCCCCTCCCTCG
>JAJHPN010000259.1 GCA_020890855.1 Candidatus Contendibacter sp.
GCCGAATCCGGCGAATACAGCTTGTCGATGCAGAACTCGGCGCGATGGGTGTTGCCGCTCAGATCGACCAGCAGGTTACGCAACAGCCGATCCACCAGCCACGGTTGCGGCGCTTGTCCCGGCGGCAGTTGCTGAAAGGCGATTTCCAGCTCGTACAGACTGTCATTGCGGGCCTCGTCGATCCGGGGCGCCTGACTGGTCGGGCCGATGAACAGCCCGGAAAACAGGGTGGACAGACTCGGATGGTGCTGCCAGTAGCTGAGCAGGCTCCGCAGCAGTTCGGGCCGGCGCAGGAATGGACTGTCGCTCGGCGTCGCCCCGCCCAAGGTCACATGATTGCCGCCGCCGGTGCCGGTATGCCGCCCGTCGAGCATGAACTTTTCCGTACCGAGCCGCGATTGCCGGGCGTCTTCGTACAAGCCCTCAATGTTCTGCTTCAACTCGTCCCAGCCGCCGGCGGGATGAATGTTGACCTCGATTACGCCGGGATCAGGGGTGACGGCGAATTTCCGCACCCGCCAGTCGGACGGCGGCGGGTAGCCTTCCACCCGCACCGGCATCTGCAACCCGGCGGCGGTCTGTTCGACGCAGGCGAGCAGATCCAAATACTGTTCCAACCGCTCCAGCGGCGGCATGAACACATGCAGATGACCGTCACGCGGCTCCACGCACAGCGCGGTATGGATCACGGCGCTCTGATCGACTGTGGGCTGTTGCTGAACCGCATGGGGCGATGACTCGGCGCCGCCGCGCAGGAACTCGCTGTAACGGCGCATCACTTCGCCATGCGCGTCGCCCAGCGCGGTGCGGAACTCGAACAGCGATTGCGGGTGCGGGATGTCGCGGTCAGTTTCCCCGACCCACGGCAATGCCGACAGCGGCAAGCGGTAGCCCATCGGCGAATCGCCGGGAATCAGATAAAGATGCTCGCGGCGCAACGCCCATGGTCCGCTGCGCCAACCGTTTTCCGCCGCCGCCGGGTCCCAGCGCAACGGCAAGGCGTAGCCGGTGACGGTGTTCAGCCCGCGCTCCAGCAGGATCGCCAACCGTCGCCGTTCCTCATCATCCTTGAGGTCAAATTTCAACGGATCGATGTTGACCGGCAGGGTGCGTTCCTGCCACAGGTAGTAATAAACATCCTCGTAACCAGGAATCAGCCGCTCGGCGCTGACCCCCAGCCGCCGGCTCAGCTCTGCCGCGAAGGTTTGGGCCTGCTCCGGGCCGAAGCCTTGCGGGGCTTCGTCATCGGCGATCCAGCGCGGGTCATGCCACAGCGGCAGACCATCGTTGCGCCAGTAGCAAGACAGCGCCCAGCGCGGCAGCGATTCGCCCGGATACCATTTACCCTGGCTGTAATGCAGAAAGCCATTCGGCGCAAAGCGATCACGCAGTTTTTTCAGCAACCGCCCGCCCAGTTTGCGTTTGGTCGGCCCCATCGCCGCTGTGGTCCATTCCGCGCCATCCATGTCGTCAATCGATACAAAGGTCGGTTCGCCACCCATCGTCAGCCGCACATCGCCCGCCCGCAATTGCTCATCGACCGCATAACCCAGCGCCTCAATCGTGCGCCATTGTTCTTCAGTGTAAGGTTTGGTGACGCGGGGATCTTCGTGAATCCGGGTGACGCGCATGTCGAAACCGAATTCGACTTCGCAGGGATCGGTCGCCCCGGTCACTGGCGCAGCGCTCGGCGGGGTCGGGGTGCAAGCCAAGGGAATATGACCTTCGCCGGCGAACAGGCCGGACGTTGGGTCCAGCCCGATCCAGCCGGCGCCGGGGATAAACACCTCAGCCCAGGCGTGCAGGTCGGTGAAATCGGCCGTCGGGCCGGAGGGACCGTCGAGCGCCTTGAGATCGGCGGTGAGCTGAACCAGATAGCCGGAGACGAACCGCGCCGCCAGCCCCAGATGCCGCAGGATTTGCACCAGCAACCAGGCGGTGTCCCGACAGGAGCCGGTGCGGTTGGTCAAGGTTTCTTCGCAGCTCTGGACGCCTGGCTCCATGCGGATGATGTAACCAATGGCTTGATTCAGGCGGAGGTTGATGGCGACCAGAAAATCGACGATCCGCAGCGGTTCGCGGGAGACCTCAACCAGCCATTCGCGCAGCAGCGGCCCGTCTTCCTGAATTTCCAGATACGGGGCCAGTTCCTGGCGCAGGGTCAGCGGGTAGGAAAACGGGTATTCCTCAGCGTAATCCTCGACGAAAAAATCAAAGGGATTGATCACCGTCATTTCGGCGATCAAGTCCACGGTCACGGCCAGCTTGCGGATTTTTTCGGGGAACACCAGCCGGGCCTGAAAGTTGCCGAACGGGTCTTGCAGCCAGTTGATGAAATGTGGAGTGGGTTCAATGTTCAGCGAATAGGCGTGAATCGGGGTGCGGGTATGAGGCGCGGGCCGCAGCCGGATCACATGCGGCGCGGCGCTGACTGGGCGGTCAAAGCGGTAGGACGTCTGATGATGGAGTGCGATGCGTATGGCCATGACCTGTCCTTCACAATCGGCTGCGGGAAAATTCAATGAGGAGCGCGAAATTATGCGTGATGTAAACTGCTCAGCCAATGCAAACCGCATTCCGCATTAACCAGGTCTGCGCCACCGTGTTGTGGCGACAGTGGGTTTTGGCGCCCGTCGTCCTCCTTCCTGGTCTTTAATTTGGGTGGGGGAAGGCGTGTGATGCGCCCGACCGGTGCAATCGCGTCGGGTTCGCCCTGATTCAGGGCGGCAGATTGCTGGTTCATCGCGCAATTTCATTGCCAAGCCGTTCGCCGACCATCCTGAAAAATCGTCATATCCGCGAGAGTAGGTATGACGACAAGCGAAAGTCCTGATCCCAATCACCCGTCGCTCTCCCCAGGCCGGGAACTGGCTTGAGTTTTGCTAAAGTCAAATTCCATTATTGATTACGCCACCCTATTCAAGGAAACGCCGATGACCATCGAGTGGCAACACTATTCTGCGCCGGGGTTCTACGATGAACTCATCGCCAATGGTTCGGGGCCGCGCCCACCCGCCCGCGCTCTGTGCGAGTATCTGGCTTCGCTGAATGACGAGGAGCTGCGCGAGCGCAAAACCGCGGCTGAACTCGCCATTCTGGTCATGGGGATCACATTCACCGTCTACACCGAAGGCGGCAGCATTGACCGCGCCTGGCCGTTCGACATCGTGCCGCGCATCATCCCGAAACGGGAATGGGATGGCGCCGAGGCCGGACTGAAACAGCGGGTGCAGGCGCTCAACCTGTTCATTGATGATCTGTACCACGAGCAGAAGATCATCAAGGACGGAGTGTTTCCCGCCGAAGTGCTGGCCCAGTCGGTCAACTTCCGCCCGCAGTGCGTCGGCGTCAGTCCTCGCCACGGGGTCTGGGCGCACATCTGCGGCAGCGACCTGGTGCGCGACAAGGACGGGGTGCTGTATGTGCTGGAGGACAACCTGCGGGTGCCATCCGGCGTTTCCTACATGCTGGAAAACCGGGTCGTGACCAAGCGGGTGTTCCCGGAGTTGTTCGAGCATCAGCGGATCCAGCCGGTCGATGACTACACCCTGCGGCTGTACGACATGCTGGCCTCGTTGTCGCCGCGTCCCGGCGATCAGCCGACCGTAGTGGTGCTCACTCCCGGCATTTACAACTCAGCCTATTTCGAACATTCCTATCTGGCCCAGCAAATGGGCGTGGAGTTGGTGGAAGGCAGCGATCTGGAAGTGGGCGACGACGATTGCGTCTATATGCGGACCATTGCCGGGCTGGAGCGGGTGGATGTGATTTACCGGCGGATTGACGACCTGTTCCTGGACCCGGAGGCGTTCCTGCCGGATTCGGCGCTGGGCGTCAAGGGCCTGCTGCGCGCCTGGCGCAAAGGCAAGGTGGCCCTGGCCAACGCTCCCGGCGCCGGCGTCGCCGACGACAAGGTGGTCTACGCCTTTGTCCCGGAGATCATCAAATATTACCTGGATCAGGACCCGCTGATTCCCAACGTGCCGTCCTATCTGTGCATGAGGGAAAAAGATCGGAAGCATGTGCTGGCCAATCTGGCCAAACTGGTCGTCAAGCCGGCCAATGAATCCGGCGGTTACGGAATGATGGTTGGGCCGCACGCCACGCCCGCCGATCACAAACATTTCGCCGAGCTGATTCAAAAGGACCCGCGCAACTACATCGCGCAACCGACGCTGGCGTTGTCCACTTCGCCGACCTTGTGCGACAACGACCAGATGGAGCCGCGCCATGTTGATTTGCGCCCGTTCATCCTGTCCGGTCCCACCACCTACGTCACCACCGGCGGCCTGACCCGGGTGGCGTTGCGCAAGGGATCGCTGGTGGTGAACTCGTCGCAGGGCGGCGGCAGCAAGGACACCTGGATTGTTGACACCGAGGGCCTCTAACCATGCTATCCCGCGTCGCACAAAATATTTACTGGATGGCCCGGCAGATTGAACGGGCGGAAGACACTGCCCGGTTAATCAACGTCAACGCCAATTTGCTGTTGGACTTGCCGCGCAATACCACTTTTGGCTGGCTCCCGCTGATTTTCATCGTTGGGGCTGAGAAGCTGTTCTTTGAGAAAGATCCAAATCGGCTGGCCGATGAAGCCAACGTGGTCAAGTTCCTGATCAGCGACATCGATCATCCGAATTCGATCCTGTCCAGTTTGGCCTACGCCCGCGAAAATCTGCGCACCACCCGCGACACGGTGCCGCAGGAAGCGTGGGAGCAGATCAACAGCCTGTATATTTACGCCCGCGATCATTTGCCGACCCGGCGCGGACGGTTCGAGTTTATGCGGCGGGTGATCCACGGCGCTCAGCAGATCAATGGGCTGCTGGCCGGCGCGATGAGCCGCACTGCGGCTTACAGCTTCGTGTGGCTGGGCCGGTATCTGGAGCGGGCCGACATGACCACCCGCATCCTTGATGTACGCTCGGCCAATCTGCTGGCGCACACCTCCCAGACCCCGACTCAAGCGCAATTTCAAACGCAGTCCCAATCCCTGCCGCCCGCCCAGGCTGATCAGGATCCATTTGAAAGCATCCAGTGGATGAGCGTGCTAAAATCGCTCAGCGCCTACCAGATGTATCGCCAGCAGGTGCGACTGCGGGTCGGTGGGCCGGATGTCCTCAAGTTCCTGTTGCAAAATGACAGTTTTCCCCGGTCGGTGTCGTTCTGCCTCAAGCAACTGGAAACCGGCTTGCGGGAATTGCCCGGCAACGCTGCGCCGCTGGCTGCTATTGCACCCCTCAAGCAACGGCTTAGCGATGCCGCGGCGCCGGCGCTGGCCGCCGAGGGCTTGCACGAATTCATTGATAATTTGCAAATCGGCTTTGGGGATTTGCACGACCAGATTGCCGCTGCCTACTTCGCCTAGCTCGCTTCCTGAACCGGCCTGACCCTGGTTCAGGAACACTCGATTCGCCGGCTCTCGCGCCGGCGTTTTTATTTTCCGGTCAACAGGATATGCCCCAGCGAGGAAAAAAGTTTAAACTGGCGAAATAGACGGCGTCCTGAGTGATGATGCCCGCTAACGAATTTTGAGACGGAAAATCCGCATCGAATGGATCGAAAACGCCTTGAATCATCCCGCCTGCACCGAAGACGACAACGCTGATCAAGCCTTCTACGCATGATGGCCGATCCCGGAACAAGGTTTGCGCATTCTGCGGGTGATTGGTAACGAAGCGACCGATCCAGCGCTGGTCATGCCATGTGAATGAGCAAAGAACCTAATTGCCGCTGACACAGGCAACATAGTCATTTATCAGGAGATTATAGTGACTTACCAACATCGTTATCTGGACGGCAGCCCGCTGGCCCTGCCGGTCGGCAAGGTGGTCTGCATCGGTCGCAACTATCTTGACCACATCCGTGAATTGAACAACGCCGTGCCAGAAACGCCGATCCTGTTCATGAAACCGGCGACGGCGCTGGCCAATCTTGATACGCCGATCCGGCTGCCGGCGGGGCGTGGCGAGTGTCATCATGAAGTTGAGCTGGCGGTGCTGGTCGGGCGGGAACTGCGCAACGCCAACGCCGAAATGGCGCGGGTTGCCGTCGCCGGTTATGGGATCGGACTCGACCTGACCTTGCGCGACCTGCAAAATGACTTGAAGAAAAAAGGTCATCCCTGGGAGACCGCCAAAGCCTTTGACGGCGCTTGCCCCCTGTCGCCATTCCTGAAACCCGACGCCTTACCCGAACCACAGGCGACCGATCTGGCGTTGCAGGTCAATGGCGTATGGCGGCAACAAGGCAACACCCGGCTGATGATGATCGGTCTCTTTGATCTCATGGCCTACATGTCGACCCACTTCACCCTGCAACCGGGCGATGTGGTGCTCACGGGCACCCCTGCTGGAGTGGGGCCATTACACGCCGGCGATACGCTGCTGCTCCGTTTGGCGGATCACGGCTTCAATGCGCGGCTGGCTTGAGCGTCCACGCATGAACGTCCTGATTGTCTACGCCCATCCCAACCCCCGCAGCTTTAACCAGGCCATTCTGCACACGCTGGACGCCGCCTTGCGCGACCTGGGCCACCTGACCCAAACCCATGATCTATACCGGATGCGGTTCCGGGCAGTGCTCGACAGCGACGATTTGAACCGAAACTGGCGCGGCGAACCCGCCGAAGACATCCGGCGAGAACAGGAATCCGTGTTATGGGCGCAGGGCTTGGCGTTCATCTACCCGATCTGGTGGTTCGGCCCGCCGGCGATTCTGAAAGGCTGGATTGACCGGGTGCTCACCCGCAAATTCGCCTTCGAATTTGGCTCCGATGGCATGAAAGGGCTACTGACCCACGAGCGGGCGCTGATTCTCAACACCTTGGGCGGCGATGAGGCGCTCTATCAACAGCAACGCTGGCATGAACTACTGGTGCGGCCAATGACCGAGGGCATTCTCGGCGCCTGCGGCGTCCGCACTGTCGTGCAACGGGCATTCTACGAAGTCACCAGCGTTACCCAGACGGCGCGACGGACGATGCTGGACGAGGTCCGGGAACTAGCGGGAGGGTTCCGAACCCAAAAATAAGTTGGTGTGCTTTGTTTGTTCACGGTTAAACACTCCTGAAAGAGGCTAATGATGCAGATTCGAGTCGGTTATGAATTAATTTATGATTGCCCGCAGCCAACGCCCATGATTCTGACGTTGCACATCCACTTTACGCGGGTCTCCGACATCATCGTTCCCGACCATCTCATCACCAGCCCATCGCTGCCTATGACTGCCTATCGAGATGCTTTCGGCAACTGGTGCAGCCGCATCGTTGCGCCAAAGGGTCAGATCCGGCTTTTTACCGATGCGGTTGTGAACGATACCGGCCTTCCGGATGTGGCCGCTCCCCTGGCCCCGCAACACCCGGTGCAAGACTTGCCGGCAGAAACGCTGGTGTTCCTGCTGGGCAGCCGCTATTGCGAAACGGATCGGCTCTCCCAAATCGCGTGGGATCTGTTCGGCAAGACCCCGACCGGGTGGGCGCGAGTTCAAGCCATCTGCGATTTCGTTCACCAGCATATCGTCTTTGGTTATGAACATGCCCGAGCGACCAAGACCGCCTGGGAGGCGTTTAACGAGCGGGTCGGCGTTTGCCGCGATTACACGCACCTCGCCATCGCGTTTTGCCGCTGCATGAACATTCCGGCCCGCTATTGCACCGGCTACCTGAGCGACATCGGTTTGCCGCCTCCTTACGCGCCGGGGGATTTCGCCGCCTGGATGGAGGTTTACCTGGGCGGTCACTGGTACACGTTTGATCCACGCAACAATGCGCCCCGGATCGGCCGGGTGCTGATCGCTCAAGGTCGCGATGCCGCCGATGTCGCGCTCAGCAACACCTTTGGCCCCAACACCCTGACCAGTTTCAAGGTCTGGACTGATGAAGTGGTGGCCGGGACTCCTTGACCGGTTCGCTCTGTTCCCCACTTTATTTCGTAGAGCGGCTTTCCGGCCAGGTCGGGAAGCCGTTTTTTCGCATCCAGTCGCCGCGTCTGAATCCGCAATCCACCTGCCTGGACGTTCATAATGACTGTTTGAATGCCAACCGGATGCTGCTATGTCCTCACTCTCGCGCCATCGCCTCACTCCCGGCTGGATCACGCTGCTGTACGCCGGGTTTGCCGCTCTGTGGATCATTACCTCCGATGAGGTATTGAACTTCGTAACTGCCGATCCGACCCTGATGGGGCGGATAAACATCATCAAGGGTCTTGCTTTCGTCATCGTAACGGCAGGCTTGCTCTATCTCCTGCTCTGTGGCTGGTGCGAATCGCTGATCACGGCCGATGCGGGTGATGCGGGTAATGCGGCAATACCCAAACTCCAGCGGCGTTACTGGGTGCTAACCCTCATCAGTCTTGCCCTGCTGGCGCCGTTGCTCGGCTTCGGTCTCGTGTTGCTGCACGGCCCACAACTGGAGCACGAGGCCTATGCCAACGTGGAGGCTATTGTCGCCCTAAAAGCCAATCAAATAAATTACTTATTGGCCGAACGGCAAGGAGATGGCGACGCGCTGGCTGCTGACCCCGGCTTTGCCGGGCAGGTGGATCGGTTCCTGCGCCAAGGCGACGCTGCGCAGCGTGATGAGATTGTGGAACGGCTCACAGTGCTGCGGGTGGCCCATGACTATGAAGACGTGGCGTTGCTGGACACTCAAGGTCAGTCCGTGATCAATCTGAGTGATCATGTGGAGAGTTACGCCCATCTCAAGCCCTTGATTACCCAGGCGCTGGCCAGCGGACGGACACAACGCAGCGACCTTTACCGGGATGAAACCGGGCAGATTCACCTGGATTGGGTAGTGCCGATCACGCAGGCCGGGCCGGAAGGCCGCCGCGCGGTGGCGACCATGGTGTTGCATGTCGAACCTGAGCGCCTGCTGTTCCCGCTGATCCAGCGCTGGCCCACCGCCAGCCCCACTGCCGAATCGCTGCTGGTGCGCCGTGAAGGCGAATCGGTGCTGTTCCTCAATGAATTGCGCCATCAACCCGGCGCGGTGCTGACTCAGCGCCAACCTTTGAACAACCCTAATCTTCCCGCCGCCGTCGCAATACGCGAGGGACGCGCCGGTCTGGTGGCAGGCGTTGACTATCGTGGCGTTCCGGTCTTGGCGGCTTTTCGCCCGGTCACCGACACCAACTGGTATCTGGTCGCCAAAATCGACCGCGCCGAGGTGATGATGCCGCTCAACTGGCTGGTGTTCTGGGTCAGCCTGGTGGCGCTGTTCGCTGTCGCAGCAATTACTGCTGCGGTGCTGGGACTGTGGCGACAGCAGCAACGCGCCCACCACTTTGCATTGCTCGCCCAGGCAGCGGAACAGGATCGACTGCTACGGAAGTTCTACGAATTACCTTTCATCGGCATGGCCTTTACTTCGCCCGAGAGCAAGCGCTGGCTGCAATTTAATGATCGACTCTGCGAGATTCTGGGCTACTCACCGGAAGAACTGGTGAACATGACGTGGGCGGAGATCACCCACCCAGAAGACCTCGCTGCCAACACTGCCGAATTCGAGCGGGTCCTGCGGGGAGAATCCGACGGCTACACGACAGACAAGCGTTTCATTCGCCCGGATGGCGCAGTGGTGTTTGCCACGGTCAATGTCAAGTGTGTGCGCCACGACGACGGAACCGTAAAAACCTTCATCACCACCGTTAACGACATCACCGAACGGCAACGGGCGTCCGAGCAAATTCGCCGGCTCAATCGACTCTATCAAATGCTGTCAAATATCAACCAAATCATCGTACGGCGGAAGGATCCGGCGTGGATGCTGGGCGAAGCCTGCCAAATTGCGGTGCGTGACGGCGGATTTCGCATGGCTTGGATCGGGCAGCTCAACTCGGAGACCGGTCAGGTGCGCCCTGTAGCTGAAGCAGGCCAAGCCGGCAACTATCCGAAAGAGGCCCATATCACACTGGTCGGTCCGCGCAGCGAAGGCCCCACCGGAACTGCGCTGTGTACCGGCCAAATAGCAGTCTGCAACAACATTGCCGCCGATCCCACAATGGTGCTGTGGCGAGAGGCGGCGCTGGCGCTCGGCCACCGCGCCTCCATCGCCCTGCCCTTATTCGTGCGAAACACAGTGTGGGGCGCCTTGAATCTCTATACCGACCAGGCCGGGTTCTTCGACGACGGAGAGATCGCGCTGCTGGAAGAATTGGCCGGCGATATTGCCTTTGCCCTGGAAATTACAGAGGCGGACGCCGCCCGTCTGCAAACCGAGCAGGCGTTGCGGGAGAGCCAGGCTCGGTTCCGTCGGGCGATAGAAGAAGCGCCGTTCCCGATCATGATCCACGCCGAGGATGGCGAAGTGCTGGCGCTCAGCCGGGCCTGGACCGAAATCAGTGGTTATACCCGCGCTGATATCCCGACTATTGCCGACTGGACCGGACAGGCTTACGGCAAGCGCCAACAGGCAGTACAAGCTGATATCGATCAACTCTATGATTTGTCGCAACGCAAGGCGGGAGGCGAGTATCAGATCACCTGCAAGGATGGTTCACAACGCGACTGGGAATTCAGTTCGGTAGGGTTGGGCCAATTGGCGGACGGTCGGCGCAGCGCCATCAGCATGGCCGCCGATGTCACCGAGCGGAACTGGGCGAATACGGCGCTGCGACAGCGTGAGCGGCAATATCGCGCCCTGTTTGAGGCTAATCCGCATCCGATGTGGGTCTATGACCTGGAAACGCTGCGATTCCTGGCGGTGAACGATGCTGCGATTCAGCACTATGGTTTCAGCCAGCCGGAATTTTTGGCGATGACCGTCGCCGATATTCGTCCGCCTGAAGATGTGTCGCGCCTGCTGGAAAACATCGCTCAGCCACAAAACCATCAGGTTAATGAAACGGGCGTCTGGAAGCACCGCAAACAGGATGGTTCTCTGATCGATGTTGAGATCACCTCACACGTCCTCGAATTTGCCGGGCGGCGGGCGGCGGTGGTGCTGGCGCACGATGTCACCGAGCGTTTGCGGAGCGAGGAACGCCTGCGGCAAGCCGCTACCGTGTTCGAGAATACCCGCGAAGGGATCACCATCACCGATGCTGACGAACACATCCTGCGGGTCAATCGGGCCTTTTGCGAATTGACCGGCTACACCGAGGAGGAGGTGCAGGGCCAAACTCCGCGGCTGCTGCATTCCGGTCGGCAGGGTCCGGCATTCTATGCGGCGTTGTGGGCCAGCCTGCACGACACTGGCCATTGGCAAGGCGAGGTCTGGAACCGGCGCAGGAATGGCGAGGTGTATCCCGAGTGGCTCAGCATCAGCGCGGTCAAGAATGCCGCCGGGGTGGTGACGCATTATGTGGGCGTATTCGCCGATCTGTCCCAGATCAAGGCGTCCGAAGATCGCCTGGATTTTCTGGCCCATCACGACCCGCTGACCGGGCTGCCCAATCGCCTGCTGCTGTCGGCCCGCTTGCAGCACAGCATCGAGGTCGCCCACCGCGACGGCGGAACCCTGGCGTTGCTGGTGCTGGATCTGGATCGCTTTAAGGACGTTAACGACAGCTATGGACACTCGGCGGGCGATGCGCTGTTGCAGCAGGTCGCTGAGCGGCTGACCAGCCGTTTGCGCGGCGCCGACACCGTGACCCGGCTGGGCGGCGACGAATTCGCGGTGTTGCTCGAAGATCTGACGCAACCGCAGGACGCCGCCCGGGTGGCCATGGATGTCATCGGCCTGCTCAGCGAGCCGTGGCGGCTCGCCAACGACGCCGAAGTGCGCCTTGGCGCCAGCCTCGGCATCAGCTTGTTCCCTGAACACGGCCAGACTGCGGAAGACTTGTTGCAACAGGCCGACGCTGCGTTGTATCAGGCGAAAAGCGAAGGGCGCGGCCGGTTCCAGTATTTCTCCGCCGATCTGACCCAGGCCGCCCGTCAGCGGATTGAACTGGAAGCCCGCCTCCGCCGCGCCATCACTGATCAGCAGTTGCGGGTGTACTACCAGCCTCAGGTGGCGATTCCCAGCGGGCGCATCATCGGGGCTGAGGCCCTGGTGCGCTGGCATGACCCGGAGCGGGGCCTGATCCCGCCCGGCCACTTTATTCCGTTGGCCGAAGAAACCGGTTTGATCGGCGCGATTGGCGAATGGGTGCTGCGGGAAACCTGCCGTCAAGGGAAAGAATGGCGCGACGCCGGGTTGCCGCCGCTGACCCTGGCGGTCAACCTGTCGGCGCACCAGCTACAGCACGGCGATCTGGCCGCAACCGTGCTGCAAATTCTCAATGACACCGGCTTTCCCGCTGAATGGCTGGAACTGGAATTGACCGAGAGCGCATTGATGCGGCGCGAGGCGGAAGCAGCGACCATTCTCGAACGCCTGCGCGGGCTGGGGTTGCATCTGGCGATGGACGATTTCGGCACCGGCTACTCGTCGCTGGCCTATCTGCGGCGCTTCCCGCTCGATGTGCTGAAGATCGACAAGAGCTTTGTCGATGACCTGCCGCACCAGCGGGAAGCAATGGAGATCGCCGCGACCATCATCGCGATGGGTCATACCCTGGGTTTGAAGGTCTTGGCGGAAGGGGTGGAGACTGCCGAGCAACTGGCGTTCCTGCAACTCAAGGGCTGTGACCGGTACCAGGGCTATCTGACCAGCCCGCCGGTCCCGGCGGCGGCGTTCGTGGCGTTGCTGATGAAGATGGCGACAGGCGTGGCGTGATGGCAAATCGGTGGTGGAGGTAGTGGATTGGTTGGCTGATCGTTGCGTTTGGCAGGCTACTTTTCGCTACTCCAACTTGGGTGCTTGATCGCCTTATACTGCAATTGAAGTGGACTCACGCCTTTTAATGCGCCGGCCATTCCGTGGCGCAGGAACAAGGTTATTACCAAGAAGCGGACCTCTTGTCGCCATGATCAAACTCGCCTTGGCTCGTTTTCCCCTAAAACAGCTATTGTCGCTGTTGCCGTGGCTAATTCTGGCGCTGGGTCTCGGCCTTACTGTAATCCTGTGGCGCAACGCCCGCCAGGATACAGCCCGGACGCTGGAGGCGGAATTCCAGTTCTGGGTGAGCAGGATCATCTACAGCATCGAAGCCCGTCTTAGCAACAATGTCCAGGTATTGCGGGGGGTAACGGGACTGTTTGACGCCTCGGAAAATATCACCCGTGAGGAATTCCGCCGTTACGTTGAAGCGTTGCATCTGGCGGAACATTATCCCGGCATTCAGGGCATCGGTTTTGCCCAGTTCATTTCATCGGACAAGAAGGCCGCGCATGAGGCGGCGATCCGCCGGGAAGGCTTTCCTGATTACGCCATCCGCCCGACTGGCGAACGTGAGTTCTATACCGCCGTTCTCTATCTTGAACCATTCACTGGTCGCAACATGCGGGCCTTCGGCTACGACATGGCGCCTGAACCGGTGCGCTGGGCGGCGGCGGCGCGGGCGCGGGATGAGGGTCAGGCCGCCCTGTCAGGCAAGGTTATCCTGCAACAGGAAACCGCTACCGACATCCAGCCCGGCTTTGTGCTGTTCGTGCCGGTGTATCGCTACGATGCACCCCACGCCACCCGCGATGCCCGCCGGGCTAACCTGATCGGCTGGGCTTTTTCGCCACTGCGAATGCGCGATCTGATGCATGGAGTCCTGGGAACTCTCGACTTCGACTCCCTGCGGACGGTGCTGAACGTGGAAATCTATGACGGGATCAGCCTGGCCCCTGACGCCCTGCTGTTTTCGCTAGAGCAAGCCGCTGCCGCCACTTCGAACTCCGCATTCCGGGCGCTCCGGCGGCTTGAATTTGGCGGACAGTGGTGGTCGGTGCAGGCCACGTCCACTCCCCGGTTCGAGGCCCGGCTACACGGCAGGGAAACGACCCTGATCGCACTGGGCGGCAGCGTCGTCAGCCTGTTATTGGCGCTGCTGATCGGCGTGATGACCTCCAGCCAGCGGCAGATCGCCACTGCTCTGGGTGAAACCGCACGAACCCTCGCCGAACTCCAGGAGGCGGAAGCGGCGCTGCATTTCACCCAGACCGTTGTTGATCGGATGAGCGACGCCGCCTACTGGGCCTCGCCCGACGGTCGCCTGATCTACGCCAATGCCGCCGCGAGTCAAATGATTGGCTATACGCTGGATGAACTGCTGGCGTTGTCGATGTCCGATATCGTCCTCGACTATACGGACGACCACTGGGCCGCCCATTGGCGTGAACTCAAGCAGGCCGGGTCGCTACGCTTTGAAAGCGGGCACCGAAGAAAAACCGGCGAGATCGTTCCGGTCGAAATTCATGTGGATTACATGCAGTTTCAAGGCATCGAATGCGCCTGCGGGCTAGTGCGCGACATCACCGAACGCAAACAGGCGCAAGAATCGCTGCGGGAGCAGGCGATCCGCGATCCACTCACTGGCTTGTTCAACCGCCGTTATCTGGACGAAATCCTGCCTCACGAACTCAGTCGCCGCCAGCGCAGCGGCGAACCGCTGACCGCCGCCATGCTGGATCTGGATCATTTCAAGCACTTCAATGACGCCTATGGCCACGAAGCAGGAGATGGGGTGTTGCGAGCGGTGGGCGACCTGCTTCGGCGTTCGTTACGCGCCAGTGATCTGGCCTGTCGCTATGG
>JAJHPN010000294.1 GCA_020890855.1 Candidatus Contendibacter sp.
CGAACGCTTTCTCGCCATTCATCCGCAACCGCGTGGTTCTCTCGCCTTGCTCCTCACCAGCGATGAGGAAGGCGCGGCGGCGGACGGCACGATCAAGGTCGTCGAGTGGCTGGAGGCTCGCAGCGAGAAGATTCGCTGGTGCTTGATTGGCGAACCGTCCAGCACCGCCCAGCTCGGCGACGCGATTAAAAATGGCCGGCGTGGTTCGTTAAACGGCCGGCTGCGGCTGCGCGGGATACAGGGCCACATCGCTTATCCGCATCTGGCCCAAAATCCGATTCACGCCATTGGCGCGATCCTGATGGTTCTCAGCGATGAAATCTGGGATCAGGGCCATGCGTTTTTTCCGCCGACTTCGTTTCAGATTTCCAACCTGCGTTCCGGGACTGGCGCCGTCAATGTGATTCCCGGTAATTTGGAAATGCAGTTCAATTTCCGCTTTTCGCCGGCGGTCACGGTGGAGCAGCTTCAGGAGCGCACCCGGCTGATCATTGATACCGCCTTGCTCAATGAGGAAGTTAAAACCGGTCAGGTCTTTCAGTACGATCTGGAATGGAGCTTGTCAGGTCCGCCGTTTTTTACCCCACCCGGCGATTTGGTGGCGGCCACGGTGGCCGTCATTCGCGCTGAAACCGGGCTGGAGCCGGAGCTTTCCACCAGCGGCGGCACTTCCGATGGCCGTTTCATTGCGCCAACCGGAGCGCAAGTCATTGAACTTGGTCCGCTGAACGCCACGATCCATCAAATCAATGAACGGGTCGCGGCGGCTGATTTGGATCGCCTGAGCCGGATTTATCAAGGCATTCTTGAACGGCTGCTGGGCTGATCTCATCGCGCCCGGTCATAACGAACCGTTCGATTTGAACCGCGATTGTCATTCTGGATCGCCATTGCATCTCGAAATGGTGATAACCTTGGTTGTTTTCATTGAATTTTTAATCTTGGCATCGTCTATGCTCAATAGGGTTGGATATCAAAATCCGCCAGGGAATCCATTCCCGGTCATTTTCTGGCGCAGATCAACACACTTTCGAGGATACGAGCATGGCGACCAATTATCGTGCGACAAAACCGGTTCAGCAGTTTGATCCCACCTCCTGCTGGGCCGCAGCCCTGGAGTGGTGGGCGCGGGCGATCGGTAATCGGACCGTCATCAAGCAACTCGACCTGTTGAATGTTTACCTGAGCTATTGGGATGCCTCCAATCCGGAGACCAATCCGAATTATGGCACCGTCTCACGCGCCAACCTGATCGCGATCATCCGCGACGCCCGCTGGAAAATGGACTGTGAAAGTGTGGCTGGCAGTGATTTCACCTGCCATTACGTGAACAGTAAAATGAAATATGGACCGCTGGTTGTGGGCTATCGCAAACCCGGACTCGGCAACCATGTGGTCAGCGTCTATGGCGCGTCCAATACCCATATTGCCTGCATGGATCCCGATGGCGCCCAATTCCGGGGATCCTTGGCAAGCCATTTTCAAGGCGGCGAACTGGTCGTGGGCATTCCCCGATCAATCAGATGATCTGGCTTGATGACCTGCGCAACGTCTCTCCCGCCAGAGGGAGCGATGAGATTAATGGCCGTTGGAACTGACTCTTGATTTCACCACCATCCTGCTATTAGGCGGAGCGGCGTTGCTGGCGGGTTTCATTGACGCGATTGTCGGCGGCGGTGGAATGCTGGTGATGCCGGCGCTGCTGAGCACCGGCATGTCGCCTCATCTGGTGATTGGCACCAATAAGCTGATTGGCACTTTTGGCACCTTCAGCGCCTCGTTGACTTTCATTCGCAAGGGGCTGTTCAAACCGGCACTGTGGTGGGCGATGAGCTTTGGCACACTGGTCGGCGCATTCATTGGGGCGATGCTGATTGTCCTGATGAGCGCGGGAGTGCTGAAAAAGTTGTTGCCACTGGCGATTTTGCTGGCGGCGGCTTATCTGGCTTGGCCGCGCCGGGTTTCCTTGACTGCGATTCGCCTTGAACCTGAAACAATCATTCCCGTGCAGCGTAGCGTTAAGCTACTAACGGGCGGTTTAATCGGTTTTTACGACGGATTTATTGGTCCCGGCACGGGCGCATTCTGGATGGCGGCGGCGATGAAGTTATTCGGGCTGGATTTGGTCGCCGCAGCAGGGGTAGCGCGATTCATGAACTTTATCAGTAATCTGACCGCGCTGCTGACTTTCATGATTCTCGGCAACATCAATTACGTGGTTGGACTCAGTATGGGCGGCTTGCTGATGCTGGGCGCATTGGCTGGCGCTCATAGCGCCATTCGCTATGGAGCGCCGTTTATCCGCCCGGTGTTTCTCATCGTGGTGCTGCTGATGGCGGGGCGGTTGCTGGTGGCCGGCTAAAATAGAATCCAGGTGGGCAGTTAGCCCAAGCACCCGATGAGATTAATTCGGTTCGACTGTCATCGCCTTGATCATGCAGGCACCGCCGGGTGCGCCAACCGCCGCCGCAACGCTAAACGCCACGATCTCGCCCCGCTACGCCATACCTGAAGCGGTTTGGGCGGCAATTCGCGCCAATCGGGCTAGACTCAATCCGACACTGTCCAAGACCCTCACCCCCACCCTTCCGCTACAAGCCGGACAGGGGAAACCGGTGAGCCTACGCGCGAGGTTATGCAATGACTGACGTTTTCACCCGCATCCTGCGGATCGAACTGCCCGAAACGCTGCAATGCGATGAATCCGGCAAGAATCCGGCTTTTACGATCACGTTTGTTGCCGACGGTCCCATCCCGTTTCCGCAACTGATCCTGCACGCCACCGATGGACCACGCCTGTTCGGCGGCGCAGCGCTGACTGAATCGATCGTCGAAGGCGACTACCAGTACACTGCTGAGATTCCCGCCGGGCTGCTATGGCCCAATACGATTAACGTGCAGGCGGAAGGTTGCCGCAAAGCCGATATTCGCCAAGCGGGCGGCGGCGACTGGATCAAGGAATTTCGCCCATTGCGGGTCGCGCCGAACATCAAGGCCAAGCCGGCGATCCGGGTCGCGACCGGGCCGGGCGATGCGCCGGTCAAGCTGTATTTCGGCATTCACAAGCACATGCACCAGCCCTACTACAACGCCACCGATCGGTTGTATTGGGATGGCGAAAAGGACGGGATTTTCGGGGCGCGGGGCGGCCCGTACACTCATTTCATTCCAACGGCGGTGCGCCAGTACATTGGCGGCGGTTTGCCTCATGCCGGGCTTTCCACCAGCTGGAGCGGGTCGCTGATTGAACAGCTGGATCGCTGTGCTGCTGATGGTTTATGCGGCGGGCGCTTCGGCGGCTGGAATAATGACTTGCGGGCCGTCGCGCAGGAACAGACCGCGCTGGGTCATCCGCGGGTCGATTTTAGCGCCTTTGGTTTCTTTCACCCGCTCATGTCGCTGATTCCTGAGCGCGACATCGTTAAACAGGTGGAATGGCATCGCCATATCATTCGC
>JAJHPN010000336.1 GCA_020890855.1 Candidatus Contendibacter sp.
CCCCACCAGAAAACGCATCCGTTGCTCCGCAGCGCCCGCCGCCGCCCGCCGCCAGTTGAAGCCCCGTGTCCAATCCCGACCCCGAACAATCCTTCGTCAGTCATTTAATTGAACTGCGCAGCCGGTTGCTGCGGATCGTCGGCGGGATATTGCTGGTTTTCGTGGCGCTGTCGCCGTTTTCCAACCCGATCTACACCTTGCTGGCGGATCCGCTGCTTTCGCATCTGCCCGCCCAGAGCAGCATGATCGCCATTGACGTGCTGTCGCCGTTTCTGACCCCGCTCAAGTTCACCCTGATTCTGGCGGCGTTCCTCACTATGCCGTGGACGCTTTATCAGGTCTGGGCCTTCGTCGCGCCGGGGCTGTATCAGCAGGAAAAGCGGCTGGCGCTGCCCATCGTGTTCTCCAGCACCCTGTTGTTCTACTGCGGGATGGCGTTTGCCTATTTCGTGATCATGCCGCTGTTCTTCGCTTTCCTGACCGGCACTGCGCCGGAGGGCGTGGCGGTGATGACCGATATCAACCATTACCTTAACTTTGTGCTGACCCTGTTTTTCGCCTTCGGGGTCGCGTTTGAGGTACCGGTCGCCACCGTGTTGCTGGTTCTAGCCGGAGTGTTGACTCCCGATGCGCTGGTCGCCAAACGGCCGTATATCATTGTGGGCGCGTTTGTGATCGGGATGTTGCTGACTCCGCCGGATGTGATTTCGCAAACTCTGCTGGCGGTGCCCATGTGGCTGCTGTTTGAGCTCGGCGTCTTCGTCTCAAGGTTGTTGCTGCGCCGCAAAGCCGAGGCGCAGGCCGCAGAATCTTCCAGCCAGCATTAAAATACTGGTTATCGAATCTTGACCCGATTGACACTATGCTATGCGCCGCTGCTCCGAATGCGGTAGCGGTCAAGTTGGGGAATCCAGACGCAAATCTGGCGATGTCCAGAATCGGTTTGTTTAACTTTTTGCTGTATTGAACCAGGAGAAATAATGATGAAGCAACGTATTGTGGCTGTTTTGGGGGCGTTGAGTTTGCTGGCGATGACCGGCTGCGCGAGTACGCCGGACAAGGCTCCGGTCAAGGAAGAAAAGGCTGCAACCCAGCCCGCCGAGCCCGCCATGGCTGTCCGTGAGAAAGTGACCGCGACTGCTACGGTTAAGGCGATTAACCTTGAAACCCGTCAAGTCACGCTGCAGGGCAAGAAAGGCAAACCGTTCACCATTACGGTCAGCGAAGCAGCTACCAACCTGCCGCAGGTGAAGGTCGGCGACAAGGTGGTCGTAACCTATTACGAGGCGTTGCTGGTGCAGCTTACCGGCAAGGCCGGCGATGGGATTACAAAGCGGACCGATACCCTCGGCGCCAGCAGCGCCGAACCGGGCCAGATGCCATCCGGCGCGGTGCGCGACACCGTCAAGATCACCGCCAACATCCTCTCGGTCAACCAGAAGACCCGCAAGGTCATCATTCAAGGCCCCAAGAAGGCGATCACCGTGACCGTGCCGAAGGACATGGATATCAGCAAGGTCAAGGCCGGTCAGCAGATCGAGGCCGAGTACATGCAGGAACTGGCGATCAGCGTGGATCCGGTTCCCGCCAAACCGGCCAAGCCGGGACCTGGCTATAAAAACAAGCAGGGTTGAGGTTGCTGATTTTTCCGGCAGCCTAACCTGATCAAAAAACCCGCCTTAAGGCGGGTTTTTTGATCAGGTCGATTTGTGGTTCAGCCGAGGCAACCGCCGAACCCAGGCGGCGACCGCCCGGATATGATCAGGCGTGGTGCGGCAGCAACCGCCGATCAATCGGGCGCCGCCGGCATACCAGTCCGCCGCTTCGGCAGCAAAGGCTGCGCTGGTGGAGACGCCGTGCCAGCAATGGCTTTCCGCCTGCCAGGTTTCACCAGAATTTGGATAGACCACAATAGGTTTGTTGGTCACGGTCCTCGCGGATTGGATTAAGGCCGGAAGATACTGCGGAGCGGTGCAATTGATTCCGACTGCGGCAACCTGGGGGCAAGCGTCCAGCCACGTCGCACACTCCGCCAAAGTTTCGCCGTGGCAAAGATGCGCCCCGTCCCTGGCGCTGAAACTGATCCACGCCCAGGCGGCGGGGAACTCGGTCAGCAGCCGCGCCAGGGCCCGCGCTTCGCTGAAACAGGGAATGGTTTCACAGGCCAGCAGATCGGGACCGGCCGCCAGCAAGGCCGCCATGCGCGGCCGGTGAAAGTCGATTAATTGCGCCTCGCTCAAGCCGTAATCGCCCCGGTATTCCGAACCATCCGCCAAAAATGCGCCGTAAGGCCCTATTGAAGCCGCGACCAGAGGCCGAGGCCGCCCACCACGGTGGGTTGGCTCCGCCCAGAAAGCGTCACGGGCTTCCCTCGCCAGCCGGACTGACCGTTGCAGCAGGTCAATGCTCTCTTTCCGGTTCAGGCCATGCCGTATGAACCCGTCGATGGTCGCCTGATAACTGGCGGTGATGGCGATGTCGGCCCCGGCGGCGAAGTAGTCTTCATGCACCTGCCGGATGAGATCAGGAGTTTCGATCAGCGCTCTGGCCGACCAAAGCAGATCGCGCAGATCGCAGCCCCGGCGTTCCAGTTCAGTGGCTAAAGCGCCATCCACCACCAGCGCTGGATATTGCTCCAGCAAATGGGCGAGCGGATTCATGTCAACGCCACGATGGTCGCCCGCAACCGTTCCAAATCCCCGTCGCCGTTGGTCTTGAGCGGCTGTTCATCCTCTCTTGGCGGCTCATCGTACTGAAGCTGCCGCTCCAGCACCGCCACATCCGCTTCGGCGGCGTCGTCGCCGCGCGCCCGCCGCGCCGCGACCCGCGCCCGCAGAATCGCCGGATCCGCGCGGCAATCCAGCAGGATGAACGGGACGCCATGCCGGGCGGCCAGTTCCCGGAACGGCTGCCGGTGCTGGCGTTTCTGGAAGGTGGCGTCAACCAGCACCGGATGACCCGCACTTAGCAACCCGTCGGCCAGTTCCTGTAAACGCTGATAAGTGCGGGCGCTGGCGTCCGGCGTGTACAAGCCCTGCCCCAGCGCCGAACGGCTGTCATCCAGCGGGCCGAGGCCAAACAGCCGCTTGCGCTCGACATCGGAACGGATGCGGATCGCGCCGGGGAACATTTCCAGCAGTTGCCCGGTGCGCCGCGATTTGCCGGAACCCGAGACGCCGTGAGTAATCAACAGGAATGGCGCCGCCGGGCGGGTCAGGGTCAGCGCCAGGTGCAAATAGGCTTGGCACTGCTCGCGGGCAGCGGCGCGGGCGGGTTCGGGAACGCCGTCCTGACTGGACTGAATGGCGTTGATCTTGGCGCGCACCATCGCCCGGTACACCTGGTAATAGTCCAGCAGCGCCGCGCCGGCGAAATCGCCGCTGTACTCCAGATAGGCGTTCAGCACCCGCTGGGCGAACGGCGCAGCCCGGCGCGCGCGCAAGTCCATGATCAGGAACGCCAGATCGTTGATCACGTCAATCCAGCGGAAATCATCATTAAACTCGATGCAGTCGAAAATCATGACCTGGCCGCTCTCGGTCAGCACCATATTGCCCAGATGCAGATCGCCGTGGCCCTCGCGGATCCATCCGCCGGCCTTGCGTTCCGCCAACAGCGGGCGCAGTCGGCTGAAAGCGCTCAAGGTCCAGCGTTCCACATCCGCCAGCGTGGCGAGCTCAGCCGGATCGACCAACAGCGGTCGGGTATGGCTGAAATTGTCCAGCATCGGTTGTTGCACCCGCTCCGGTGTTCCCAGTGAGGTAGCGGGATCAGCGGCGGGAATAGCGCGGTGGAATTTCGCCAGGCGCCGCGCCAGGGCGTCCAGATGACGCAGCTCCAGCTTGCCGGCGGCGAGCCATTGGTCCAGCAGCGCGGTCTGGGGAAAACGGCGCATCCGCACCGCGTAGTCGATCACCGGGTCGGACGGATCGCCCAACCGAGGCTCAGCGGCGCTGCCACTGATTGGAATACAGTCAAGGTACAAATCTGGCGCCAGACGACCATTCAGCCGCAATTCCTCTTCACAGTAGTATTTCCGCCGGGCCAGACTGGTAAAATCGAGAAAACCCAGATTCAGGGGCTTTTTGACTTTATAGGCATAGTCGCCGGCCAGCAGAACATGAGAAATATGGGTTTGCAAATGGTCGACCTTCGTCACCGGCTGTGGATAACGCGCTGGTTGCAACAGCGCCGCAATCAGCGCCGCTTGGTCATAAGGTTGATGGGCTTGCACGGCGCGGACTCCGGATTGTGAAAATGAAGACGGTTAGGATAAAGCAGAATCAACACGATGCGCCAAGCCGATTAGCGGCAGCGCCTCCAGACGAGAACCCACATGGCTAGAGGCCGATCACCGCGCCCGGCCCGGAAGCGGCCGGGCGTATTTCGTTCGCTGTTATCGCTACTGGTCTCGCTGGTCATGGGTGGCGTCCTGCTGGGCGCGGCTGGACTGGGCCTGTACATGGTGTATCTGGACGGCGTGATCCGGGCTGAGTTTGATGCGAAGCGCTGGGCCTTGCCGGCTAAGGTGTTCGCCCGCCCGCTGGAGCTATTCCAGAGTATGCCTTTGAACGCGGACGCCTTCGCCCAGGAACTCAAACTGCTGGGCTACTACGATGTGAATTGCCCCGCGCCGCCGCCGGCTCCTCCGCCTGACAAGACCAAGCGGCCAACGCTCAAGCGCAAACCGCCTCCGCCCCCGGTGGTTTGCACCCCGCCGCCGGGTGGTGGCGAGTCGCCGACCAAGCCCGGCAGTTACGCCCGCCAGGGTGAGAGCTTCGAGGTTGTCACCCGCGAGTTCCCGTTCTGGGACGATGTCGAGCCATCGCGCAAGGTCAAGGTGGTGTTCGCCGGTAATATCCTGGTCGATCTGCTCAGTCTGGATGGGCAGGAAGCGCCTGGTCTGCTGCGGTTGGATCCACCGGAAATCGCCGGTATTTATCCTTCGCATTACGAAGACCGGATTCTGCTTAAGGGCAAGGACTTGCCGCCGGCGCTGGTGGATACCCTGCTGGCGGTCGAGGATCGATCCTTTTTTGAACATGCGGGCATCAATCCCAAAGGTATTTTCCGGGCGCTGGTGGCCAACCTGCGGGCCGGCCATACGGTGCAGGGCGGCAGCACCCTCACCCAGCAACTGGTTAAAAACCTGTTTTTGAGCAACGAACGCACCCTTAAGCGCAAGATCAATGAAATCCTGATGGCGATCCTGATCGATGCCCGTTATGGCAAGGATGAGATTCTGGAAGCCTACAGCAACGCCATTTATCTCGGTCAGGACGGCAGTCGGGCGATTCACGGCTTTGGCTTGGCCAGTCAGTTCTATTTCGGCAAGTCATTGGAAGACCTGGATTTGCATCAGCTCGCCCTGCTGGTGGGCATGATCAAGGGGCCGTCGCTGTACGATCCGCGCAAGAATCCGGATCGGACCAAGGAGCGCCGCGCCCTGGTGCTGGATGTAATGGTCGAACAAAATTTGATCGGACCCGAAGATGCAGTGGTCGCCAAGGAAATGGCGCTGGACGTAACGCCCAAGGCCGCTAGCGGCATCACTGCCTATCCGGCTTTTCTGGAATTGGTGCGGCGGCAATTGCGGCAGTATTACAAGGCGGAAGACCTGGCGTCGGAAGGGCTGCGAGTATTCACCACCCTGGATCCACGCTTGCAGGCGACAGCGGAAAATACCCTGATCAACAGCCTGCCGCCGCTGGAAAAGAGCCAGCCCAAAGCCCGACCCCTGCAAGGAGCGGCGGTGATCACGGACACTCAGACCGGCGAAGTGCTGGCGATGGTCGGCGACCGCGAACCAAAATCGGTCGGCTTCAACCGGGCGCTGGACGCCAAGCGACTGGCCGGATCGCTGATCAAGCCGGTGGTCTACCTGACCGCGCTGGAGCAGCCTGATCGCTACAACCTGACCACCCTGATCAACGACAGCCCGCTGACCTACACCTCCGGCAATCAGCGCTGGAGTCCGGGCAACTACGACCGGCGCTTTCATGGCCGGGTCACCTTGCGCGATGCGCTGGCCCGTTCCTACAACATTCCGGCAGTGCGGGTCGGTCTCGACATGGACGTCATTAACGTGGTGGCGATGCTTAAACGACTGGGCCTGGAACAGGAACTGAAACCCTACCCGTCGCTGTTACTGGGGGCGATGAACGTGTCGCCGTTCGAGATCGCGCAGATTTACGCAACCATCGCCAGCGGCGGCTTCCGTATTCCGCTCCGGGCAATCCGCGAAGTCACCGACACCACCGGCAAGTCGCTTCAGCATTACGCGATGGATGTAGTGAAAGTCGTTGATCCGGGGCCGGTCTATGTGCTGACCAACGCCATGCAGCAGGTGGTGAAATCCGGCACGGCCGCCGCCATGAAAAGCAAGCTGGCTCCGGAACTGAACATCGCCGGCAAGACCGGCACCACCGACGACTACCGCGACAGTTGGTTCGCTGGCTTCAGTGGCAACCGGTTGGCGGTGGTCTGGCTGGGCCGTGATGACAACAAGCCGACCGCCCTGAGCGGAGCCAGTGGCGCATTGCGGGTCTGGATGGATTTGATGGCTGGCTTGAATCTTGATCCGATTGACGCGCCAGCCCCGGCTGATGTCGAACAAATCTGGGTCGATCCACACAGCGGATTGCGATTGAGTCAGGGTTGCCGGCGCGGCGAGCTGTTGCCGTTTGTGGCGGGTTCCGGGCCCAAGGGATCGGCCTCATGCGGCGGCGGCGGTTCAACGGCTGAACGACGGGCAGAACCGCCGGATGCCGCTGATCTGGATATGCCGTCCGATAATGCCGACAGCGGCGGGGAGATGAGCGATTTTTTCCAGCGGTTGATGCGTTGAACCCGGCGCCAACTTCACCAGCACCCTGCGGCCGGTTGTGCATGGCGGCGGAACGCCAGACAGGATACAGTTAATTTTACCGACCAGATTTTATGAGCCGGACTGGGTTGCCGGTGAGCGCAACCGGACCGGCGGGGAGTGTTGATGAACATGACGTTGAAGCAGTCTTTGGGGATTTTGGCCTTGACCATCGGTGTGGCGGGTTGCGCGAATACGCCATTTTCGCAACCACAACCCACCGCCAGGAAGCCGGCGGCCAGGGCGCCAGTGGTGGATCGCACCGCTCAGCAACCTGCGCCGGGCGCTTACCCGCAACCCGCTTACCCCCGTCCTGCGCCTGCGCCGCAGGACGATCCGTTGATGCCGCGCGAGTATTCCTCAGCTTATCCGGCGGCGCCGGGCTATCCGAACGCCACGGGCCGCGCTCCAGCGACTCCACAGACCCGGCCCTATCCGCCAGCAGGCAGCGACGCTTACCCACAACCCCCGGCTTATCCACCTGGCGCGGCTCAGCCTGCCTATCCACCGACGAGTCGTCCCTACCCAGTAACGTCCGCTGAAAACTATGGGCGAACCCCTGTGCAGACCCCATCAGCTGAAGGTTACGGCCGACCCGCGCCACCGGTCGAAGACTATGGCCGCGCCCCGCCCGGCGAGGCCAGCACAAGTTACGGAGCCGCGCCCGGCGCACTGCCCGAACCACAGCCGGTGATCCCGCAGACGCCGCGCACCCCACCGCCATCCCGACCCCTTGCTCCATCGGAACCAGCGGTCGCCACGGCTAATCCGCCGCAGCCGGTCCCGGTCGCTCCGCCCGCGCCCAAACCCGCTCATTCGACGCCCCCAACCGATCTGCCGCCGGCGGAGATTACCCGCGAGGGCAACCAGGCGGTGGCCGCCTTGCTGGAAAACGCCGACAAGTACGTCAAGAGCAACCAGTTGGATAAAGCCGGGGCGGCGCTGGAGCGGGCGTTACGGGTCGAGCCGCGCAATGCCGGCATCTGGCACGATCTGGCCCAGATTCGCCTGCATCAGGGGCAGTATCAGCAGGCCGAATCCTTAGCCAGCAAATCCAACAATCTGGCCAGCGGTGACCGGACCTTGCAATCCCGCAACTGGAAAGTGATCGCCTCGGCCCGCAAAGCGTCGGGCAACGCAGCCGGAGCTGAGGAAGCCGAGGCTCAAGCCGCGCAACTGCGCTGACCGCTGTTGAAACAGGATGCGGCAGGTCTGCTGGGACCGGACGGCCCACTGGCCCGGCAGACGCCCGGTTTCGCGCCGCGCCTGCCGCAACAGCAAATGGCGCAAGCCGTTGAAGCGACTCTGGAGGCTGGCGGAACCCTGATTGTCGAAGCGGGCACCGGCACCGGAAAAACCTTCGCCTACCTGATTCCCGCGCTCCGCGCCGGGGCGCGGATCATGATCTCCACCGGCACCCGCCATTTGCAGGACCAGCTCTTCCATCAGGATTTACCGGTGGTGCGCCGGGCGCTGAACAGTCGGGTGCAAGCGGCGCTGCTGAAGGGCCGCAGCAACTATCTTTGTCAGTACCGGCTGTCCGCCGTCGAGCAGGAAGGGCGGCTGAATTCGCGGGAACAGGCGACCGAATTGCGGCGCATTCGGATTTGGGCCAACCAGACCCGGCGCGGCGACATCGCCGAAATCACTACCGTGCCGGAAACCTCTCCGCTTTGGCCCCGCGTCACTTCCACAACCGATAACTGCCTGGGACAGCGCTGTGCGCACCTGGACGACTGCTTTTTCGCCAAGGCGCGAAACGAGGCGCTGGCGGCTGACGTACTCGTTATCAACCATCATCTGCTGTTTGCCGACATGGCGATGAAGGAGACCGGCTTTGCTGAATTGCTGCCCGGCGTTGATGCGTTCATTCTCGACGAAGCGCACCAGCTGCCCGAGATCGCCAGCCTTTTTTTTGGCAAGTCGCTCAGTGGCCGGCAATTGATTGAACTGGCGCGCGATACGGTGGTGGAACAGGCGCGAGACGCCGCCGATTTTCCCCTCTTGCGGCAGCGGGCCGAAGTGGTGGAACCTGCGGTGCTGACCCTGCGCCAGGCGCTGGGCGCGGCGGAACGGCGGGCGCTGTGGCGAGAAGCGGCAGGGCAACCGGTGGTGCAAGAAGCGATCACCGGAGTCATCCAGGCGCTTGATGCGTTGCGCGAAGCGTTAAAAGAAGCCGCCAAACGCGGCAAGGGGCTGGAAAGCTGCCATCGGCGCGGTGAAGAACTGGCGCAACGGCTGCTGCTACTGACGGGCGAAAACGCCAGCCCGGATCAGGTGCGCTGGTTTGAAACCCGGGGACGCAATTTTACTTTGACGCAAACCCCGCTGGATATCGCCCCACTGTTTCAGGGACGCATGGCGGCGCAGCCGGGCGCATGGATCTTTACCTCGGCGACGCTGGCCGTGGGGCAAACCTTCGATCATTTTGCGATGCGGCTGGGCCTGCAGGATTACACCGGACTGCGGCTGGACAGCCCGTTCGACTTTGCCCGCAACACCCTGCTCTATCATCCACCGACCCTGCCCGATCCCGGCGCGCCCGGCTATACGGCGGCGCTGCTGGAGGCCATCTTGCCGGTGCTGGACGCCAGCCAAGGGCGAGCATTTCTGCTGTTCACCAGTTACCGCGCCCTGCGCGAAGCGGCAGGCCGGCTGGCGGGACGGCTGACGTATCCGCTGCTGACCCAGGGTGAGGCGCCAAAAACAGAATTGCTGCGACAGTTTCGCAGTCTCGGCAATGCGGTATTGCTGGGGACCGCCAGTTTTTGGGAAGGGGTCGATGTGCGCGGCGAAGCGCTCTCCTGCGTGATCATTGACCGATTGCCGTTTGCCGCGCCAAACGATCCGGTGGTTCAGGCTCGCATCGAATCCCTGCGCCGGCGCGGCGAAGACCCGTTCCTGGATTATCAGCTTCCCCAGGCGGTCATTACTCTCAAGCAGGGCGCTGGCCGGCTGATTCGCGATGTCAATGATCGGGGCGTACTGGTGCTGGGCGATCCGCGACTGTTGAGCAAGTTCTACGGGCGGGTGTTTCTGGACAGTTTGCCGCCGATGCCAAAAACGCGCCGGTTGGAACGGGTGCAAGCGTTTTTTACCACATTACTCACCACGGGTTGTGACCCCCCATGAAACGACGGGATGTATTGATGAGCTTACTCGGACTGGCGGCAAGTGGAACGCTGCCGGTTTCATTGATTCGCGCCGCCCTGGCCGAGGACGCGACGCCGGTCAACAATCAGCCGTTCAGCCGGGATGGGCTGCGGGAAATCGCGCAACGGCTGGCTCAGGAACCCTATGTCGCGCCCAGCGACGCCCGACCACCGTGGCTGGCGGCCATGGACTACGACGACTATCAGGCGCTCAATCACTTCCGCACCGATCAGGGGCTGTGGGCGGGCGGTGACCTGCCGTTCCAGGCCCGATTCTTCCATTTGGGATTGTACTTTCACCACCCGGTCAGTCTTTACGAAGTCGTCAATGGCTTGGCCCGACCGATCCGCTTCACCCAAGAGCAATTCGAGTACGGCCCACGGGTCAAAGCCAAAATTCCTGAACAGGTCGGCGATCTCGGCTTTGCCGGCTTCCGGGTGAATAGCCGCAATGACTGGGATCGGGATATGTTTTCGTTTCTCGGCGCCAGTTATTTCCGGGCGGTCGGCGCCAGCCGGCAGTATGGGCTGTCGGCCCGGGGGCTGGCGATTGACACCGGCCTGGATCGCCCGGAGGAATTTCCGGCGTTTCGGGCCTTCTGGCTGGAACGGCCGACGGTGGACGCGGTTGCGTTGACCTTCCACGCCCTGCTCGACAGTCCCAGCATCACCGGCGCTTACACGTTTGTAGTGACGCCCGGCGCAACAACTGTCATGGAGGTGATAAGCTTCCTGTTTCCTCGCCGCGCCATCGATCGGATGGGCATCGCCCCGATGACCTCGATGTTCCAGTGTGGCGAGAATGACCGGCGAATCGCCGATGATTTCCGCCCCGAAATTCACGATTCCGACGGGTTGGCGCTATGGACCGGAACCGGCGAATGGATCTGGCGGCCGCTGCTCAATCCGCACTATATCCGAGTTAATTCCTTCATCGATGACAACCCGCGTGGTTTTGGTTTCCTGCAACGCGACCGCGAATTTGACCATTATCAGGATGATGGCGCTTTTTATAGCAAACGACCGTCGCTGTGGGTCGAGCCGCTGGGATCGTGGGGCAAAGGCATGGTGCAACTGGTGGAATTACCGACGGCTGACGAAACTCTGGATAATATGGTGGCGTTCTGGCATCCGGCAGAACCGGCGCAACCCGGACGGGAACTGAACTTCAATTACCGGCTGTACTGGGGTCAGCAACCACCGGTCCGGCCTCCTCTGGCTGAAGTCGTCGCAACCCGGATCGGCATGGGCGGCGTTCCGGGGCAGAGGCCTCTCATCCCGCTGCGTAAATTCGTGATCGACTTTGCTGGCGGGCGACTGGATCGGCTGGACAAGGACGCCAAAGTCGAGGCGGTAGTGGCCACCTCCCGTGGGGAGATTCGGGACGTAGCCGCCCGGCCCATTCTGGAATCTAACCAGTGGCGCGGTCATTTTGATCTGAGCGCCAGCGGCAGCCCGCCAGTCGATTTGCGTTGTTATCTGCGCGACGCCGAAGGAGCATTAAGCGAAACCTGGATCTATCAGTGGTCGCCGCCGCCGGGCGCTTGAGCAAAGTACGCCCGCCGTTCTCCGCCTGTGTCATTTTCCAGCCTGTAGGCGCTGCAATAAGGTTTTAAACATGGTGCTTCGCCGTTTTCTGCAATCGGTTTTTGCCGCCGCTGGCACGGCTGGCCCTCCGGCTGACGCCACGATTCGGGCCGCGATTGAACGGGTGGTGGACGGCACTGACCCTCGCTTGCGGGCAGTCCGCCGCTATCAGCATAAGCTGCGGGGGGCGGTGGAATACGCCATCGACCATGCGGTGAAATTGATCGATGGCCTGCCGCCAGCCATTGACGCCAGCTATCGCAGCTTTATCGCCAGCCCGCAGTTACGGGCTGCATTTACCTCGCCGGACCAGCTGCGCGAAACCCTGAGTTTCAGCAAACATACCCGCAATTATCAGCAGCAAAACTCTGGCCCGCTGCCCGCTGAACTGTACGCGGTGCTGGGCATGGAACGGGTGGAAAGAACCATTCTGGGCGTTGCGCTACATGGTGATCAGCTCCAGCGCGATGTGCCGCAAACCACGGTCAGCTTCACCAACCAGCGACTGGCCTGTCTGACCGATAGCGAGTCGGAAACCCGGCGGGAACTGATCCAGCGGGCCTTTGATTCGCTAATTGAAGTGGCGCTGGACAAGCTGACCACGATCCGCACCCACCGCCGTCAACTGGAGCAGCGCCAACGGGAATTGCTGCAACAGAAAGCCGGCGCGCTCCGTTCCGCCCGGCTGGGACTGGACTCGCTGCTGGAGTCGACTGGACCGAATCTGGCCGATGCCGGAAACATCGAACGGCAACTGTGGGATCTTGAAGCCGAACTGGGAAAAATCCGCGCTGATTCCGCTACGCTCGATCACCTGCTCGCCAAGATCGTCGCTACATTGAGCAAACCGGAAAAGCATCTGCGGCTAGATCGGGTGGCGCTGACCCTGGATCACATGAACATCAAGATTCCGCCTGGATCTTCCCGACCCGGCAACGCCCTGGCTTTCAACGAGGCGCTGCTGGGCAAGGACCGCCGATTGACCGTGCTGCTGGTGCGTTTCCCCAGCAGCGAACTGCTCGCGCCGCCCGATTTTTTCCAGGAAGCGCAGCGCTTGCTGACGCCCCGGCTGTTGACCTGACCGGCGGCGGGCTGTTCAGCCGGACGCCAGCCGATGGGCGTGGCGGGTGGTCTCCGGCAAGCGGTAGCGGGTGCAGCAAGCCATCACATAGGCAATCGCGCTGGTCAGGCTGATCCGGTGGCCCGGCGAGACATACAGCGGCTTGACGCCAGGCCGGGTGCGCAGCACAGCGCCGACCGGTTCACCCTTCAGCCACAGCGGCGTCCATGCCCCGCGCTGATCCGGCGGTTCCTCGTGCGTTCCGCACAAGCGGGTCTTGGCGACGCCGATGGCCGGAAGGTCAGTCAACAGACCAAGATGACAGGCGATGCCAAACTGGCGCGGATGAGCGATGCCCTGACCGTCGCAGACAAGTAAATCCGGCGGTGCGCGCAATCGCTCCAATGCCTCCAGCGCCGCAGGCAGTTCCCGAAACGACAACAGACCGGGAATATAGGGAAATGTGGTCGAACGGCGGGCAATTGCAGTTTCCAGCAGGTCCAGCTCAGGAAAACCCAGCACGGCGATCGCAGCGCGGGTTACGGTTCCCGCCGCCTCAAACCCTACATCTACTCCCGCTACCCGTTGCACGGTTCCCAACTGGTCGGTCAGCGTCAAGCGGGGGCGCAACGCCTGCTGTACGGCTATTGCTTCGGCAGGGCTGAGAATCCACGGGTGGGTGAATTGAATTTTCATGTCACAAGTGTATTCGCGCACCCGGCATGGTTAAACTGGCGCACTTCCTGGCGACTCTGGTTCCAACGACCCGTCCGTCATGCAGCCACTCAAACGCGGAATCTCCAAGGGTAGTCTGGTAAAGTGCCCCCATCATCGCCGGTATTGATAAACTATTATTAACCTTTGACTGCCCAGTCCGCCATGCTTGGCGGAAGGCGGAACACTTCGCCGACCAACCCCATCCTCACCCGCTGGAGCCTTGCATGGCCGTGGAACGCACCTTGTCCATCATTAAACCCGACGCCGTCGCTCGCAACGTCATCGGCAAAATCTATAGTCGCTTCGAGGATCAGGGCTTGCGGATCATCGCCGCCCGGATGCTGCACTTGAGCCGCACTCAAGCCGAACAGTTCTATGCAATCCATCGTGAGCGGCCCTTTTACCAGGAACTGGTCGCCTACATGACCTCCGGCCCGGTCATGGCGCAGGTGCTGGAAGGCGACGACGCCATTGCTAAAAACCGTGAAATCATGGGCGCTACCGATCCCGCAAAGGCTGCGCCAGGCACCCTCCGCGCCGAATTTGCCGAGAGCATCACCCGTAACGCCGTCCACGGTTCCGACGCTCCAGAGACCGCCACCGGTGAAATCGCCTTCTTCTTTGGCCAGGACGGCCTGTGCCCACGCACCTTCTGAGCGGGTTCAGGGGAACTCCTGCCGTGACCGCGCCCGCCAGCAAGCTCAATCTGCTCGATTTGGATCGCCGCGATCTGGACGCCTTTTTCGCCAGACTGGGCGAAAAGCCCTTTCGCGCCGTTCAGCTCATGAAGTGGCTTTACCACGAGCGAGTGACTGACTTTGCGGCGATGACCAACCTGGGCAAGGCGCTGCGGGAACGGCTGGCGGAATGCGCCGAGATTCGCCTGCCGGAAATTGTTCTCGATCAAGCCTCGCAGGACGGCTCCCACAAGTGGCTGATTCGGCTCGATAGCGGCAACAGCATCGAAACCGTGTTCATCCCCGAGCCGGATCGCGGCACTTTATGCGTGTCCTCGCAAATCGGCTGCCCACTGGACTGCTCGTTCTGCGCCACCGCCCAGCAAGGCTTCAACCGCAACCTGAGCGTCGCCGAAATCATCGG
>JAJHPN010000112.1 GCA_020890855.1 Candidatus Contendibacter sp.
CAGGCCGGTCAGCACCAGTTCGGGCTGGTGGTCGATCAGATCAACGACACCCAGGAAATCGTCGTCAAGCCGCTCGACAAGGTGTTGCAGGATGTGCCGGTGTTCGCCGGGGCCACCATCATGGGCGATGGCCGAGTGGCGCTGATTCTCGATGTGCTGGGCGTTGCCCAGCAAGCCCGAATCCTTAATGAAAGCCATGACCATAATGTCGCGACGCACCCGCATGAGGCGCGGGATCGCAACAGCGAACGCCAGACCCTGCTGCTGGTGCGCTCGCCCGGCAATGGTCGGCTGGCGATCCCGCTGGCCCCGGTCTCACGACTGGAAGAGTTCCCGGCCGATCAGGTCGAAAGCGCCGGCGAGATCGATGTCATTCAGTACCGGGGCCAAATTTTGCCGCTGATTCGCCTCCAGGACATTCTCAGCGAGCGCCGCACCCCGGATCGTCTGGCCCATGCCGAAGTGAATGTGCCTACCTCCAACCTGCTGGAAGTGATCGTCTTTGGCGACGGCGCCCGCCGGATCGGTCTGGCGGTCGATGAGATCATCGATATTGTCCAGGACGTGTTCGAGATCAAGGGTCGATCCACCCGCAAAGGCGTCGCCGGCACCCTGGTCATCCAGAACCGGGTCACCGAATTATTCGATGTCCAGGGCTTTCTGCGCCAGGCCGAGCCGTTACTGGCGATGGCTGAAGAGGCCTGAGCGATGGCTGACCCAAGGCAGTTCTGCACTTTCTTTCTGGATGATCGGTTTTTTGGCGTGGACGTCGAAAAAGTCCAGGAAGTGATTCGTTACCAGATCATTACCCCGGTGCCGCTGGCGCCGCCGGTGGTGCGCGGCCTGATCAACCTGCGCGGCCAAATTGTCACCGCGATCGATCTGCGTCGCCTGCTGCAAGTGGAGAATCGCCAGGATGGCCGTTTGCCGATCAACATCGTCTTTCAAACCTGGCAAGGCATTTTCAGTCTGTTGGTGGACCGCATCGGCGATGTGCTGGAAGTAGATCAATCGACCTTTGAACGCCCGCCGGACACCCTGGAAGGCATCGCTCGTGAACTGATTCAAGGCACTTACAAACTGCAAGGCCGACTGTTGCTGATGTTGAATGTCGAAAAGCTGTTCAGTCCGGCGATTTTGAACCGCCAGCGCCGAGCCGTGAACCCTTAACATTTCCGGCCGGCCCGCCGCCCCCGTCGACCGGGGCCTTGAGGAGAACCACGTTAATGAGTTTCCTGAAAAATCTCAGCCTGAGCGGCAAGCTGGCCCTGATTATCGGCTGGGCCGTCGCCAGCATGGCGCTGTTGACTCTCCTGTCGCTGTACCCCCGCTGGCAGCAATTGCTTGAAGAACCCAGAACGTTAGCGCTCAGCCTGGTGGAAATCGCCAACGGTGTCGTCGAGCGTTACCAGAAGCAGGAGCAGACCGGCTCGCTGACTCGCGAACAGGCCCAGAAGCTGGCGATCGAAACCCTGCGCAACATGCGCTATCAGGACCTCTATTTCGTCATACTGGGCCCGGATCAACGACTGCTGTTGCATACCGCCCGCCCGGAACTGGAAACTCAGCCACCGCATGGCGGACGTGACGCCAACAATCTGACGGCTATCCTCGCTGATTTGTCTCAAGTCGCCCGGCAGGACGGCAGCGGCTTTGTCAGTTATGACTGGCCACGTCCGGGCGCCAGCAAGCCCTCCCCGAAGGTCGCCTACGCCCGCGAATTCGCACCCTGGGACTGGGTGATCACCATCGGTGTCTATGTTGACGAAATGCGCAGCAATTTCTTCAACGTCGCTCTGCGCGAAGGGCTGCTGGTTTTTGCGTTGCTGGTTCCGTTGCTGGCGCTGTCGTTCTGGCTGACTCACGGGATCAAGGCCAGCGTCAACAGCGTACTCGATCTGGCTCATAGTCTGGCCAACGGCGATCTCTCCCACCAAGCAAAAGTGCTCGCCCGCGACGAACTGGGCGACATGGCCCAGTCGCTCAATCAGGCGGTGGAAGGGATTCGCACCGTATTTCAGACCGAAAAAGTGAACTGGGCGGAAATCGCGGAACAGCGCAAGCAGGTCGGCTGGGTCCTGTCAATGGTCCAAAGCGCCCCTTCCAACATCATGGCCGCCGACCGCAATCTCCGGCTGCGCTACCTGAATCCGGCGATGGAGCGCACCCTGAGCGGACTGGAACAGCATTTACCAGCCCCGCTCGCCGAGCTCATCGGCCAGCCCGTCGATCTGTTTTTCCGCCAGCAGCCCGAACTGCGCCGCATCGTGGCCGATCCGACCCGCCTCCCGCACAAAGCCACCATTACTCTGGGCAACGACTTCTGCGATCTGTATTTCAGCGCTGTACATGACCGGGACGGCGCTTATATGGGGCCGATGATCACCTGGGAAATTGTCACCGAAATGCTCCGCAATGAACGCGCCGTCAAGGAAGTCATCGACCGTGAAAAGGAACAGACGCACCTGTTGCAGACCAAGGTGGACCGGATGCTCAATGTGGTCAGCTCGGCCGCCGCTGGCGACCTGACCCAGGAACTGGCGGTGGTCGGAACCGACGCCATTGATCGCATGGCCCAAGGGTTGGATCAGTTGCTCGCCACCTTGCGCGACAGCATGGCCCGGATCGGCCAGACCGCTAAAACTCTGGCCGGAGCCGCCGAAGAATTGACCATGGTCAGCCACCAGATGGGCGGCAACGCCGAGTCGGCGTCAACCAAGGCCAGCCAGACTTCGGCGACCGCCGATCAGGTCAGCGCCAATGTCGATGCAGTCGCCGCCGCCACCGAAGAAATGGGGGCCAGCATCCGCGAAATCGCCCAAAATGCCGCCGAAGCCGCCCGGGTGGTCACCTCGGCCGTCACCATGGCCCAGAGCGCCAACGCCATTGTCCGCAAACTGGGCGAAAGCAGCGCCGGCATCGGCAACATCATCAAGGTCATCACCTCCATCGCTGAGCAAACTCACCTGCTGGCGCTGAACGCCACTATCGAGGCCGCCCGGGCGGGCGAAGCGGGCAAAGGCTTCGCTGTGGTCGCCAACGAGGTCAAGGAGCTGGCCAAGGAGACCGCCAAGGCTACCGAGGAAATTGGGCGCAAGATCGAAGCGATCCAGATGGACACCGGCGGCGCCGTCGAGGCGATTGGCGGCATCAGTACGATTATTAATCAAATCCATGACATCCAGATCACGATTGCCAGCGCAGTCGAGGAGCAAACCGCGACCACCAACGAAATCGGGCGCAGCGTATCCGATGCGGCCCAAGGCAGCGCCGCCATCGCCCAGAACATCACCGACGTCGCTCAGGCCACCCAAAACACCCTCAGCAGCGCCAATGATGTCCACAACGCCTCCGGCGAAATGGCGCGGATGGCCGCTGAACTGCAACAACTGGTGGATCGGTTTCACTATGAAGCAGCCAGTTCCTACGCCA